>JBFFND010000071.1:0-8773 GCA_041563375.1 Gammaproteobacteria bacterium
AGAATCGACTCGATATTGCTCTGCAGGTTGCGGTGGCTTAGCATAACACCTTTCGGTTGACCTGTAGTTCCCGAGGTATATATTAATGTAGCCAATTGCTCTTCAGGTTTAAAGTCCATGCATGATTCTGGCGGCATATTATTTTCATCGATTGTATGCCAGACACTGTTCGAATTATCATCGATTAGAATGCTTTTTATCGATAAACTTTTCTGAATATCATTCAATTCCGCGTGGCGCTGGTTAGCAATTAACCAGCTGGATTCACTATGAGCTATCCAGTTACTAAGATCTCTTGCTTTGGCTGCTGTATTCAGACTAACTACTGCACCACCAGCCATTAATATTGCATAATAACTGGTAACGTATTCAGGTGAGTTTTCAGTCAACAACGCCACTCTGTCACCTGTTTGTAAGCCATTATTGACAAGATAATGAGCCAGGCCACAGGATTTGTTCCACAATTCACTATAACGCATACGCTGGTCATCATAAACAACCGCGACTTTATCGGGTGATCGTTGTACTGAATCGTAGAGTGATTGAACCAGAGTATACTGCATATTATATCAGGCAGCTTGTTTGCGACTGATAAAAGCAACAATATGATCAACCGAGTCCAGGTTCTCAGGAATCATTTCATCATCCTCAACCTTGATATCGAAATCCTCTTCTATAAAGTATATAACTTCGAGAATTCCAGTGGAATCAAGTATCCCTGTCTCAAGAAATGAGTCTGCATTGTTCAATGCTGACTGATCATCTGTAAACAGATAGTTTTCCAGGATGTAATCTCGTACCTGTTGTTCAACTGACATGTGTTGCTCCCTTAGCATTATTATTTAATGTATGATGACTGTTTTTTGTATACTGCATAATATTTTTTTCGAAGTCTTTTATAAATTGCTGATGCCATACTTGCGTCGATAATATACTAACAAGCGCCATATTATCCTTATAACCGACAGCACGACCTTTTTTTATTTTCTTAACTAGCAGGTTTACTTTTGTAACATCGAAATAACCTGCGTCCATAATATTTTCTGGTGACAGCATATCTTCAACATATTCGAGCTTTTCATCAGTAAAAAAGCTTGGTATATCTGGTGCTCTGTAGGGTTGTTTATAACGGTTAATAATACTATCAGGCAAGTAGCTTTTCATGGCACGTTTCAAAAGATACTTTTCATTCAACACTTTCATTTTCAAGCGAGGGTCTAGTGTATTTGCAAACTCGATAAGTCTGTGGTCGAGGAAAGGAAAACGCCCTTCGACCGAGTTCATCATTAGCATTCTATCGCCTTGTGAAGACAACAGATAGCCTGACATAAGTGTTTTACTCTCGATATACTGTGCTTTATTAAAATGATGCCACTGTTTTATCATTTCAGGAAATGTCAGTTCAAGTCTGTCAACAACGTCGTCGACTAAATCCATTTTCATGTCAGCCGAAAAGAAATCCTTACAACGAGATGTGGTCTCCCAACGAGGAAGATGGGAGAAAGTATCAAGATCTGGCTGTGTTATGGCTGTGCCAAAGAAATTTTGTAAGTAGCTCTGTGCCCTGCCCTGGCCCATATCAAGATAAGGGTATAATCTTTTTAAGAGTAAAGGTCGCAGCATCGATTGTGGATTTTTTGACCAGAACTGTCGTATTTTAGTTTCCTTGAACAGGTCATAGCCACCCAGTACTTCATCTGCACCTTCACCAGTTAGCACAACCTTATAGTTATGTGATCTTACCAGTGACGAGAGTATTCCCATTGGTACAGGTGCTGTACGCAGGACTGGTGACTCTGTGTGCCAGATGGTCTTCTCGAAATGCTCAGCGATGTCAGACTTTTTACACAGAATACGACTGTGATCAGCATTAACGTGATTAATCATTGCTTTTTGATAAGGACTTTCGTCAAGCCCATCATCCTCGAATGCAATCGAAAAAGTACGTAATGGTACGTCAGTATGCTTGTGTATAAGTGAAACCAGAGATGATGAGTCCAGGCCACCTGATAAATAGGCGCCGACAGGTACATCTGACCTGAGTCGAATTTGTGTGGAGTCAATAAGTAAGTGGCGTAGTTCATCCGCCAGGTTTGATTCACTACCCTGTCTATACTGGTTATCAACGGGATATTGCCATTGCCAATACTGTTTTAATGTAGTCTCACCACGCTCACATATAAGCATATTACCGGGTGGTATTGATTTTATTCCTTCGAATAGTGTGTTATCTGCTACAGGGGCCCAGAATGTCATCAATTCATCTAGCGCAAGCTTATTCAGTTGTGGTGGCCGACCAACACCTCTTAATATTGATTTTATTTCTGAGCCAAAATATAGTCTATTATCATCAATAGTATAAAATAACGGATGTATACCAGGACGATCGCGAACTAATAATAGACGCTGACGATTTGAGTCCCATAAAGCAATTGCGAATTGTCCATTAAGATGATTGACAAAATTATCACCGTATTCCTCATATAAATGTACGATGACTTCAGTATCTGAATTAGTATAAAAATGATGTCCAGCTTTTTTGAGTGAGGCAGTTAATTCAATATAGTTAAATATTTCACCATTGAAAACCGTCCAGACAGTTTTATCCTCATTATGGATAGGCTGCTCGCCAGTATTAAGGTCAATGATACTTAAACGTGCATGACCAAGACCTATCTGGCCGTCTACCATATGGCCTTGACCATCTGGGCCACGGTGATGCAGCATACTTATCATATTGATAATTTTCTGTGATTCCACTGACTGTTGGTTATTTATGTTATATATGCCTGCAATACCACACATTACTTTATCCGTTATTCAGTAAATATCACTTTTAGTTTGATGTAAGTTGTTGCGCAGCAACCTGTAATTTACACTGCTTACCCTGTAGAACATCACTTACCGTACTAAATTGAAACTGATTCAATAGTTTTTCAAGACGTTCGTAGCATTTAGACAAGTTGTTGTAATGTCTAAAACGCGACAACAAGCCTGCATTGATACGAGGCTGTTCAATATCAATTTCCCATGGATGCAAATAGAATACGAACGGCATATTGTCATGATTATTTATCCAGTGGAGCGCTCTTTGCGTAAACCAGTATGGAAATAAACGGAAGTATCCTCCCCCGCCAACTGGTAAATTCATTAAAGGCAGAGAGATTGTAGAAGGCGGAAATTCTATCAGTTGATTACCATCCGGAGTATCAATATTGTATGGGAACCTCGGCATATCAGGTATACCATAGTAATCGTGATGTACGGGTACGATGCTAGAGTCGTAAACAAAACCAAGATTATTTAGCACATCAAGTGCCCATAATGAATCACGGGTTATAGAATAACTTGCAGCCCTATAACCGGCTACTTTAGCACCGCTTATATCCTCAAGGATTTGCTTGGCCTTGCGAGTTTCGTCTGTGAATGTTTTGATATCTTGCTTATAAATTAATTGATGACTATAACCGTGACAAGCAATTTCATGGCCTTGATCATGGATTCTCCTGACCAGGCCCGGAACGCGCTCTGCTACCCAGCCTAGTATAAAGAATGTTGCTTTTATCTGATACGCATCAAATAGATCTAATAGCCGATTAGTATTCGTTTCTACTCTAAGCTGATAACTGTCCCAATTAGCGTACTGTATTTCATCTGAAAATGCGGCTACTTGAAAATAGTCTTCGACATCTACTGTGAGGGCATTAGTCATTTTTAGCCGACCCATTTGCTAACTTCCTGTTTGCCTGATTTCTTATTAGTGTTTTTGTCTTCGTCATTAAGTTCTTGCTTAGCAAGACGACTATCAATAGATGTTAGCTTTTTGTCAATTTCAGACATACGTTCAGTTACATCGCCTATCACTTTTAATAATGACGAAAAAAGATCTTTCCAGTGTTGTTCGTCTACCGAGAATGAAGGTGGTGAAGAAGAGCTTGTTTCGGTGCTTTTATTGATAGATTTATTTATTTCATCATCAGGATTAACTGGCCATGTTCTGTCAGCAGGTAGCCATTGGAGCTCTTCGATAGCATCTTCAATATCAGAGACGTCAACATAGTTTTTGTCAGCAGCAAAGGCACATACCATAGCGGTATCACAAAGTGAGTTTATTTTACGTGGCACGCAATTCGAGTACTTTTGTATTAGCGGAAAAGTCTCTTTTTTAAATACGCTTTCAGGGTTTTCTGAACCAGCAACTTTTATACGATGGTGTATGTATTCAATAGTTTCTTCAGGGTTTAACGGGCCAACATGAAATCTAAGTCTTATGCGCTGTATAAGCTGCTCCATTTTTGGCTGGTCAAGTATGGCATTCATTTCTGGTTGTCCAACGAGGATGATGTTAAGAAGCTTCTCCTTTTCAACTTCCAGCCCTGATAACATACGAATTTCTTCCAGCACACCAGTTGATAAATTCTGACCTTCATCAACGATTAGTACCACATGTCGACCTTCGGAATATGCATCTAGTAAATAATGATTAAGCCTGTGTAGCAACTGAACCTTGCCCAGGCCCTGAATATCCCGCTCTTCTGTTCCCAGCTCGAACAACATGGATTGCAGAAACTCAACTTCATTCAACTGAGTTTGAAAAATCCTTATAATTTCCATATCCTTACCAATTTCGGAAAGCAACTTATTAATCAATGTTGTTTTACCGGCGCCAATTTCACCAGTGATGACAATAAAACCATCACGCTTCCATACGGCGTAGTCCATATAAGCCTTCGCACGACGATGGGCCTTGCTTAGAAAAAGGTAACGAGAGTCAGGCGTTAACTGAAATGGGGGCTCATTTAGGCCAAATGTTTCATAATACATATATTACTACCTGTATGACCTTGGGTTTCTTCCATAATAAACTGAAAACAATATGCGATTTTCTTTATAGTCAGATGTTACCACTGTGCTTTCCTGAGCATTATAATTATATTCAAATCTCATAGTATAGTTGCGTGATAGACGATAATCCATCGCTAGACCAGCTAAAGTTAATTTATCAAGCTGGTCAACATCAAGGTTGTCATAGGTTTGATATTGAATAAAGCTATTGAAAATTATTCTGGATGAATAATTATATGTATGATTAATGCGAGCACCTCGCGTTCGCCTATCCTGTAATAAAATCTCATAATCTTCATCACGGTAGACAAGTTGCAATTGGTAACTGTTAATGCTCGACCCCAGATGATATATCATTTCAACACGTCGATCGTAAAACACATCACCGCTAATTTGCTCACCAACTAGATTTAGTTGCGGATTAAGTGTCTGGCTATTAGCTGAAAGCAAATCTTGAGCTGTATCAGTATATTGTGCTGATGCGTCAAATTGAAAATATGAGTCTAGCCTGAATTGATTTCGTACAATTAAATGTGTCAAGTAGCCGTTTACATTTTCTTCTACCGCTCTATCAATATTTGACCGGCCTAAGTCGAACTGATAAGAAGTCCTTGATTGTTGTCCATCAAGACGAAAATATATATCGGTGCGACGAAAATCAGAGTCTTCAAGTTCCTTGAACTGCGCGTCATGATATTCAGCATTTGTAGATAGATTAATCCCTGAAGACACTGTGTATTCCCATGACAGTAGAAGAGACTTTCTCTGGCTATCAGTTGGTGTATCGTCAAATCTGTAATCAGTATAACGATTTTCAAGATGTAGACGGTTCAATGGGTTGATGCGGAAATAAATATCTGGACCTGTTGAAAATACATTTGTATTGACTAGATTATCAGGGGTTCCAGGAGAGAGCGTGTCACGCTCTACCTGTGAATAGTAATCTTCAACTACCCAGAAGAGACTGGAAGGCCTAAGCGTTACATCAACTCTGCCATTAAGGTAATACCAGTTTTCGTCATTGAATGTATTGTCACGATATTTCCTGTAATCGACCATTGCTGTGATGTCGGCAGAAACTCTTGCACCATCTTCCTGAAGCAGAAAGCCAAATAACAGTGATTGTTGCAAATCATCATTAATATCTGTGTCACTAAGCAATGAATTATCGCTATATGCTGCTTCAACACCTACCGAATATTCTGCCTGAGCTGCAATTGCAGAACGATTGTTGATCCCAAGCAACATTACTATTAATACCAGTATTACAAATATATGACGCATATATAATATAAGTAAACGTAGTCTCATTATAATAGCATTCAGATTAGCCGCTAATGCTATCGTAGCCAGGGTAACTGAGGTTCGTTATTCAATACAGTCCCAAGCAGCTTTTCTTTACCAATCGTTCTGGCCGTAGCCAGCACCTGCTTTTCACTATTTTTTCCATAGGGAACAACCAGAATTACGTGATCGCACACCTGAGCAAGTATGCGTGCGTCTGCATTTTCATCTATAGCTGGTGCATCAACTATAATGTAACGACGTTCATAACGTTTTCTAATATCGTCAAATAGATTATGCAGTCTTACACTTGTGAAGAACTCAGCCATCGGCATATTCGCATCGCCAGATTTTATCAAGCGCATTCTTGGGATACCGGTTGGGAAAATAATGTCTTCAACTTGACATTCAGCATCCTGTAAGTATTCCTTCAAACCGATTTTATTTGTACTGTCGGTTAAATCAGAGTGATTCGGGTTTGAGAAATTACAATCGATAAGCAAAGAGGTTTTGGTTTCATCCATAGCAATAGATGCTGCTAGATTAAGCGCCACAAAACTGCTACCACTGTCTGAGTTACAGGCAGTAACCATTATGACAGGGCTTGTTTTATTTGTTTGCTCCATGACTGTTGTGCGTAATTCGCGAAAGGCATTAAAAACCTTTCGATCACTCATCGTCGAACTTATTATTCGCGCTCGTGCCTTGTGTTCATCTGTGAACTCATCGGCCTGGTGCATTTCAGATATCGAACTGGCTGGGCTGGTAGAAGGTGTTTTATTATAATTGTTACGTGAGAAGTTATCACGACCTTGATCTAATATCGTTCCATTTATGTTTTCATTGTTTGCTTTAATTTTGTCCAGAGCGTCTTGAATTTTACTCATCTTAATACTTTCCCTGCGTTTTCATTATTATATTGAGTATAAAGGCTATACTGCCGAGAAAAACAAGGCCAGATATAAGTGAGGATACCAGCTCTTTACTGCGTTCAACTGGAGTTGATAGATGTGGTATGGTTCCGAGAACTGGGATGCCAATATTATTACTGATATCTCTTGACCCTCTTATTCTCGAATTAAACATGAGGTTAAGTAGAATAAGCCCAACCGGCACTGTAATACCTACAACCGGCCCAGCGATTAAGAAATGCAGAAAACGAATACCGCTCGGGTTATGTGGTCTATACGCTGGTTCGTCAATACGTAAACTAAGCCCCTTACCTTCTACATCAATATTCATTGAAACACGAGCCTGTTCGCGACGCCTCATTAAATCAGTGTAACTTTCATTATTCACGTCATAGTCGCGGGTTAATTCCTGTAGCTTTGCTTCAAATATGCTGACTTTACGTGCTCTCTCTAATTGTTTTTCTATGGACTCTTCTGTGTCTTGTAGACGCGACTCCAATGTTGCTATATTAGTATTCGTGTCATAAAGATCACGTTGTAACTGTTGATATACCGGGTTACTAAGTACACGTTCATCTATGACTTTTGCTTTCGAGTCATCACGCGCCTCACTTTCAACAGTAGCAACAGCTTCGCGGAGATCTTCTATCTGAGATTTCAGATGCACGATATCCGGGTATGTTTCATGATAGCTTAAACGTAAGGTATCAAGCTGTGACTGGAGTTCGGCTATTCTTGCCTTATATTGTTCAGAACGAGAAAATGCAGTTGATGCTATCGCCTCACCTGAAAGTTGACGCTCAAGTGAATTCTTACGTATTTTGGCCTCTTTCAGTTCCTGCATTATCTGTTCTTTACGAGTATTAAGTTCCGCACTTCTTCGTCCAATTCCTTCAGACATCCCTGGTTGTGCATCTACATTCTCGGAACGAAATTTTTTGAGTTCTGCTTCAGCTTTCTGCAGCTTTTCTTTATATTCTGCAGCCTGTTTGTCTATAAACTCAAACGCATCGGTGCTTTCCTGTGCTTTACTTGCCAGGCTTTCCTGGATATATAATTCTGCTACATTGCTTATAATCTTAAAGACTCGATCTGGATCTGAATCACTGTATTCTATTTTTATAAGATTACTGCGCACGTTAGATATGTTTAAACGTCTCTTGATGTCATTACTAACCAGTTCCTGCTTTGCAGGATCCATTTCGGTATTATCGTCCAGCTCGTATACTCGTTTAATTAATTTATGCATGAAATTACGCCCGAAGATAATTTCGCGTGCTATGGCAGACCTATCTATTACCTCTGTCTGTACGGCTGCACCTTGCATTAAGGGCCCAAGAATGTTCTCTTCTTCTACAAATATGGTAGTAGATGAGGAATATTGCTTTGGCCAATTGTTACCTACTATAACGATTGATACAGATATCAAAGAAAAAGCTATCGCAATAAATAGCTTCTGGCGGAAGATTTCTCTTAGTAAAAGCCCTAAATCTAGTTTTGAATTTGAATCCATTTCCTCAGCCTTCAATGATCTTAGAAAAATCTTTCTGGAACTGTAATAATATCACCTGGTTTCAGGAGATAGTTTGTTGATAATTCACCCTGATTTAGAATGCCTCCAAGTCGTACATCATAAACACGTGTTTTGTCTTTCTCCTGCCGATAAAGTCATAATAACCGACCAAGGACGACCCATCGCAAGCTGATAAACGGTTAGATATCTAGTTCCATCC
>JBFFND010000072.1:0-8721 GCA_041563375.1 Gammaproteobacteria bacterium
CAGCAGACCTGCATGACTGTGTTCATGCGTTTGGCTTCAAGAACCATGGCTGCGCCCAATGCACTCATCCGCATAACGGCATTGCTCATTTCGGGAACCACAAAAGCGGTGACTTCTTCTTTTACTTTTGCCGCGTTGTTCACCATTGCGGAGACGTCTGTACCTTTGGGCGGTTCAATCTCTGCGAGAATCGCAAAGTCACCGGTTTCCAGCTTACGTTTCAGATCCATTTTATCCTCCAGAGAACAGGCTGAATAAGATCATACATTTGTATAATGATTGATGTATCAAAGCATTATGGCAAAAAAGTTCTACCATCATTACAAAAAAAAAATAACACTGTCAATAGGTGTAAACATTATTTTTTAAATGATAACGTTGCCAATAAAAATGAACAAGATTCATTTGTCGGTAAGGGGATTTTGTGTAAATGGTTTTCTGTATTTTTTCAGTTTTTTATGCCACGTTGTGGTATAATTGGGTAGTGTTATGTCATCAGATTTTTTGGTCTGAATCTTTGTGCTTTATCGCTCGAAGTTATGAATTAGAAAAAGAACAGCGTTTTTTATTGTTTGACAAGGCTGTGTGGATTTTTTTATTATAGCCGGGATTATACACCAAGCCAGGTCAGTGACCTAACAGCGACCTGCCTATTTATCTGTTGTGGTATCGCTGTGGTTGGCCATGGCCTGCGCAATCAGCGGATTATCGATACGACCGGCACGGATATTCACCCCGTTCTGCAGGTCCGCCTGTTGCTCCCAGCCCGCCTCGCACAGCCGTTTCACATAAGGCAGAATCGCCGCCGACAGTGCCTGGGAGGCGGTTCTGGGTACCGCACCGGGCATATTGGTGACACCGAAATGCAGCACATCATGCAGCGTATAGGTGGGTTTACTGTAATCGGTGGGGCGAATGGTTTCGATACAGCCGCCCTGGTCCACCGAAATATCAATGATCACACTGCCGGGACGCATGCTTTTCACCTGCGACTCTGTCACCAGGCGCGGCGCGTGCAACCCCGGCAATAACACTGCCCCCACCAGTAAATCGGCACGTTGGACCGCTTCGCTGATCGCTGCCTCCGACGACATTATGCCCTGAACATGACTGAATTCATCCTGCAATGGCGCGAAGCGTGAAGCATCCCGATCAATCAGGCTAATCTCGGCGCCCATGGCAGCCGCCAGCCGCGCCGCGGCACTGCCCGCAACACCTGCGCCCAGCACCACCACATGTCCCCGATCGGTATTGCTTAATCCACCCAGTAATATGCCCCTGCCACCCTGTGGCTGATGCAATAAGTGTGTACCTATCTGGGTAGCCAGTTTACCGGCGATCTCGCTCATTGGTTTGAGCAATGGCAGGCCACCGGCTGCATCGGTGACGGTTTCAAAGGCAATCGCGGTCAGGCCGATCCCACACAGTTTATCTGTCAGTTCCGGGCTGGCGGCCAGATGCAGGTAGCAAAATAGAATATGCTGTGGGCCGAGACAGGCAAGATCACCGGCAACGGGTTCTTTTACCTTCACAATCAGCGTGGCGGCTGCATACAGAGCCTGTGCGTTATCACACAGGCTCACGCCCTGTGCCTGGTAATCAGCATCGCTGTAGCCGCTGAGCTCACCGGCGCCCCGTTGCAGGTAAACCTCATGCCCGAGTTGCACCAGTTCGCCACAGGCAGCGGGAATCAGCGCAACCCGACCTTCCAGTACCTTGCTTTCTTTAACCACACCAATTTTCATCTATCCTCCAATGCGGTTATGACTACCGCTGCTGCACACCTGTTAAACCTTACGCCAGGTAACATGTCTTATGCAGCACAACAGCTGTTGCAGAAAAATGCAAGCTGCGATGTATGACTGACTCAGGCTTTATAGCCAGCTGTATATTCACAGGCAGATTGTGCATTTAATTTTTTCAGATTTGTTAGAATAAGCGCAAATTTTATTATGGCAAAATCATCGGACAGAATCAGGCCACATCTGACCTGATTCAACGACGCTGATTCTGGCCCAGTCTTTAACGCGGAGAGAACACTATGAGCGAAACCAAACATTGCCGACTACTGATTTTAGGTTCTGGCCCCGCCGGTTACTCGGCGGCCGTGTATGCGGCGCGCGCCAACCTTGAACCGGTGGTCGTCACTGGTATGGAAATGGGCGGACAGCTCACCACCACCACCGATGTCGATAACTGGCCCGGTGATAATGAGGGTGTACAGGGTCCTGAGTTAATGGAGCGGATGAAAGCCCATGCCGAACGCTTTGGTACCGAAATCATTTTCGATCATATTCACACCACCGACCTGAGTCAGCGCCCGTTCAAGCTGAGTGGCGACTCACACGAATACACTTGCGATGCACTGATTATTGCCACCGGTGCCAGTGCCAAATACCTGGGCATGGAATCGGAAGAAGCCTTCAAGGGCAAGGGCGTTTCCGCCTGTGCAACCTGTGATGGTTTCTTCTATCGCGGCCAGAATGTGGCAGTCATCGGCGGTGGTAACACCGCGGTTGAGGAAGCGCTGTACCTGGCGAACATTGCCGATCATGTAACCGTGGTACACCGTCGTGACCAGTTCCGTTCAGAAAAAATACTGGCTGATCGTTTAATCGAACGCGCCGAAAAAGGCAATGTCACCATTGAATGGAACCACACACTGGATGAAGTGCTGGGTGATAAAACCGGCGTCACCGGTATTCGTATCAAGAGCACCAAAGATGACAGCACCAGGGAAGTGGATGTCGCCGGTGTGTTTATCGCCATCGGCCATGCGCCCAACACCGGCATCTTCGAAGGCCAGCTGGATATGAGCAATGGTTATATTGCAGTTAAATCCGGTCTGCAGGGCAATGCCACCGCCACCAGCGTGCCCGGTGTATTTGCCGCGGGTGACGTGGCGGACCAGGTTTACAAGCAGGCAGTGACTTCTGCAGGCGCCGGCTGTATGGCGGCACTGGACGCAGAAAAATTCCTTGATGAACTGGAAGCCCAGGGTAAGTAGGCCTGGGTAAATAGGCGAATATAACCCCGCCTACCATAAGTCGAATCGACCCCCAGAGTGGACTTATGCCAACACTGAGTATCTGCGAAACATTAACTGATGTACCCGCAACGCAATGGAATGCACTGGCGGGTGACAGCAACCCGTTTATCCAGCACGAATTTCTTCTTGCCTTTGAAACCGGCCAGTGTCTGCAGAATTACGGCTGGCTGCCCAGGTACTTCCTTGTGCATTCCGCTGATAACGAATTAATCGGCGCCATGCCCGCCTATGAAAAACACAACTCCTATGGCGAGTTTGTGTTTGACTGGGCCTGGGCTGATGCCTATCAACGTGCTGGCCTGCACTACTATCCCAAGCTGGTTATAGCGATTCCCTACTCGCCCTGCCAGGGGCCGCGGCTGCTGGCTGCAGACAATAACCCTGAAATAAAATCACTGTTAATTGAATTTGCACTGGAGTTTGCCCGCAAACAGAATTACTCCAGCGTACACTGGTTGTTTACCCTGGATGATGATTACCAGCAACTTAAACAGCACTGTAGATTGCAGCGCTTTGATTACCAGTTTCACTGGCACAATCACGATTATAAAAACTTCGATGATTTTCTGGCCCGGCTCAGCTCGAAGAAGCGCAAGAATATCAAGCAGGAACGACGCAAGGTTCGGGACCAGCAAATCGAGATAAAAACCTTTAACGGCGAACAGCTCAGCGACGAGCAATGGGAGAAGATTTACTTTTTCTATAAAATTACTTTTATGAAAAAATCCGGCGCACCTACCCTGAGCCTGGATTTTTTCAAGGCGGTGGCAAAACAGCTACTGATTATTTTCGCCTACCACGGTGATGAAACCGTTGCCGGTGCAATCTGTGTAATTGGCAAGAATACCCTGTATGGCCGTCACTGGGGTTGCCTTGAAGAATACGACAGCCTGCATTTTGAAGTCTGCTATTACACCGGCATTGAATACTGCATTGAACATGGCCTGCAAACATTCGAGCCCGGCGCCCAGGGTGAGCATAAAATCGCCCGCGGTTTTCTGCCAGTAAAGACCCGTTCCACACACTGGGTGGCCAATGCACAGTTCAGCCAGTTACTCGAGGACCACCTGCAACGGGAATCCGCAGCGCTTGAAGACTATGGCGAAGACCTGTGGCAGGCTTCGCCTTATAAATAGTCGTTAGTCGTTGGTCGTTGGTCTCCTGAAAGACTAAAGACTATTCTCTCGGCGTCATTATTTTTTTATCTTCGGGTAAGAAATTATCCGCCAGCGTGCTGTAAATCGGCGTCTTGCAGATTGAACGTGACACCCCGGTGGCGAGAAACGCCACCACCATCAGTGGCAGAATCAGCTGATGCTGATCAGTCATTTCCATCACAATCACAAACGCGGTAATCGGTGCCTGCACCACCCCGGCAAAGTAGCCCGCCATCGCCAGTAATACAATCGGTGCATAGGGGTAGTTCACCAGCCATTCTGCAATGTGTGCACCTATGCCCGCACCGGTGGCCAGTGAAGGCGCGAAGATACCGCCGGGGATACCACTTAGATAGGACACCACAGTGGCCAGCAATTTAAGATAACCGTAGTCGGAGGAAATTTCACCGGTGTTATTCATAATCGCGGTTGCCTGTTCATAACCGCTACCATAAGTGAGATGGCCCGAGTAATAACCGATAATTGCAATACCCAGTCCACACAGTGCAGCAATCAGGTAAGGGTTGTTATTACGATACGGGGTAATCCAGCGCGTGCCATGAATCAGCATTAAACTGAAGAGCCCACCCAGCAAGCCACACACCAGTCCGCACACCAGCACCGGCACCACCGCCTGATGTAACTCGATGGAGGCACTGGTTTTGCCGAAATAGGTGTAGTCACCAAGAATCGCAATCGCCAGAATTGCGGCCACCACCACGGCTGCGAGTAACAAACCTCGCGTACGCACTTCAAACGAACGACTGAGTTCCTCTATCGCAAACACAATACCCGCCAGCGGTGTATTGAACGCGGCTGCCACACCTGCGGCACCGCCGGCGATAATCAACACCCGATCCATATCGTACAGTCGAAAGCGTACAAAGCGGCGTAATGAAAACATAATCGCCGCACCCACATGCACCGTCGGCCCTTCCCTGCCAATCGACGCCCCGCTGAGCAAACCCAGAATACACAGCATCACCTTGCCAAAGGCAATGCGCAGGGTCAGCAATACACTGCGTTCTTTTTCATGCCCCAGCTCCAGCGTCGCCATTACCTGGGGAATACCACTGCCCTCGGCACCGGGGAAAAATTTACGCGTCAGGTAAACAATCAACACCAGGCCGGCAGGTGCAATCACAAACGGCAGGTAGCTGTTTTTTTCAACCATACTGAAAAAGGTATGGTTAGCCCACTCGCTGGACACCGCCATAAACACAGCCACCAGACCCACCACCGCACCGCCCAGCATAAACACCAGGTTGGCTTTCCAGTCTTTATGTGAAATGAGCCATCGCCCGGAATGTTTCAGATGTTGATACATAAAAGTGAATGCTTGCAGTGAGTAATTCAGGACATCAGTGTAGATGCCAGCGCTGCTAAAGAAAATACCCAGTATGTAATAAGGATCGTAATGATGCGGATTACGTTCTTATAAATCAGGCATAAGCACTGCGGGACAAAACGAACCCAGGTTAGACTAGACGTCCGCCATCATCATTTTAATCATATTGCGCACGGTATCTGCTTCAAACGGTTTATCGCAGATACCGGAGACACCGGACTGCTCCACTGCGGCAAGATTGCCCATATTACCTTCCGAAGTCACCATCAACACCGGTATTGAACGCTGATTACTGTTATTGCGAATATGCTCAAGCAATGCCTTGCCATCCATTTGCGGCATATTGTAATCGGTCACCACAAAATCAAAAAACGACTGGTCCAGTAATGGCACTGCGGTGGCACCATCATCGGCTTCGGTAATATTGTCGATACCCAGGCCGTTTAACACCCGCTTGATATGGTTACGCGCCATCCTGCTGTCATCAACGATCAATACGCGTAGATCCTCTGCATTGTAATCCTTCAGCTCAACCGCATTGGGGTTTAGCATATCCAGCGTATTATAAAGCCCGCGCTTGAGCTGCGACGAGGCAAAAGGTTTGGGGAGTATGGCGGTGACACCCGCCTGACGCACCGGGTCGATGGCATCGAAACCGGTTTCACTGGAAATCAGCATAAAGGCAATGTGTTGCAGCTCAACATCATTGCGCATCTGCTGCACCAGCTCAGATGCGCTCATGTCCGGTAAGTACATGGCACTGATCACCAGGTCGGGATGATGGCTGGCCATGCTGTCCAGCGCGGACTGGCCATCGGCCAGTACCTCGAAGCGTTCAATACCGGCTGCGGATAATTCCTTGAGAATGATTTTTGCCTGCATGGCGGAAGGCTCTACCAGCAGTACCGATAAATCCGAAAGTGATTTTTCAAACATTGATAACCGTGCAGTTGACTGCTTATGATTTATTATTGTTTGAGTGTAGCAGTTCTCTTACACTTCGCTGATGATCAGACTACAGTGGCTTGACCCCGATCCCCGCGCACCCTTTCCGGCACTCGAAACCGCACTGCATGAACCCGATGGCCTGCTCGCCGCAGGTGGTGATTTAACCCTGCCGCGCCTGCTGAATGCCTACGCCCATGGTATTTTTCCCTGGTTCAGTGAGGGTGAGCCGATTCTCTGGTGGTCACCGGATCCGCGCTTTGTGCTGCCACCGGGTGAAATTAAAGTCTCACGCAGTCTGGCAAAGAATATTCGCAACAGCGGGCTTCGCCTCACTATGGATACCGCTTTCGAACAGGTCATTGCGCACTGCTCTGCACTGCCCCGGGCAGGCCAGGATGGCACCTGGATCACCACTGAAATGCAGCAGGCGTATATCAATCTGCATCAGGCCGGTTTTGCGCACAGTGTGGAATGCTGGAATGGAGATAAACTGGTGGGCGGACTGTATGGCATTAACAGTGGCCCGGTATTCTGCGGTGAGTCGATGTTCAGCCTGCAGAGCAATGCGTCGAAAATTGCACTGGTGCACCTGTGCCGGTTTATTCAGCCACGGGGTTTCAAACTGATTGATTCACAGGTGTATACACCGCACCTGGAATCACTCGGCGCACGGATGATTCCACGGGATATCTACATAAAAACGCTCCAGCAAGCCAGCAATATTGATCTGCCGGCGAACTGGAGCGAGGTGTTTGCTGAATCAATTAAAGCCTGAGCCAGCTACTTTAATTCAGGTGCTCAACGCGGATTTTAATCACATCACCTTCGATGGAATCCAGTGCTTCAATCTGTGCCAGCGCCTGGTTCATATTGCGTTCCACGATACGTGAAGTCAGCATAATCAGGCACACGCGGGTCTGGCCGGGTGCCGGTTCTTTCTGGATCACCGCTTCAATTGAAATGCCGTTTTCGGCAAAGATGGTGGTCACTTCGGCCAGCACGCCGGGACGGTCATCCGCCTGCATGCGCACATAATAGGAGGTTTCAAACTCATCCTGTGCCACCACCGGTGTATCCAGAATCGCATCCGGCTGGAAACCCAGCATGGCAACACGCTGCTCGGGGGCTGAGTCCATGGCACGGGCCACATCCACCAGGTCGGCCACCACCGCGGAAGCCGTCGGCTCAGCGCCGGCACCTGCACCGTAATACAGAGTCGGCCCAACCGCATCGGCATTCACCAGTACCGCGTTCATTACGCCATCTACATTGGCAATCAGTCGACGCTCGGGAATCAGGGTTGGATGCACGCGCATTTCAACGCCCTTGTCGGATTTGCGCGCAATGCCCAGATGCTTGATGCGATAACCCAGTTCTTCCGCAAACACCACATCCTCGGTGGTGATCTTGCTGATACCCTCGGTAAAGGTTTTATCAAACTGCAGGTTAATACCAAACGCCAGTGAGGCGAGAATGGTCAACTTGTGTGCGGCGTCGATACCTTCCACATCAAAGGTGGGATCGGCTTCAGCATAACCCAGTGCCTGGGCTTCCTTGAGCACATCATCAAAGTCGCGGCCCTTGTCGCGCATTTCGGTCAGGATAAAGTTTCCGGTGCCGTTAATGATCCCCGCGATCCACTCGATACGGTTGGCCGACAGGCCTTCACGCAGGGCCTTGATAATCGGAATGCCGCCGGCGACCGCCGCTTCATAGGCAACCACCACGCCTTTTTCATAGGCCGCCTTGAAGATTTCGGTGCCATGCAGCGCAATCAGTGCTTTATTCGCGGTGACCACATGCTTGCCGTTTTCAATCGCCTTTAGCACCAGCTCCTTGGCCGGCGAATAGCCGCCAATCAGCTCAACTACTATATCCACCTCCGGGTCATTCACCACCGCACTGGCATCATCAGATAATCTGACCTTGGTTGGGTCAAGTATGGTCTGCAGTTCAATGTCACGGGCGGCGGCATGAACAATAACCAGTTCACGACCGACACGACGGGCAATTTCATCACAGTTTCTCAACAGCACTGTGGCGGTACCACCACCAACTGTGCCCAGCCCCATTAAACCGATTTTGACGGGTTGCATGTTTTTTTACTCCGCTTTGCCAGACTTCTGGCGACGTTATATGGCTGGCAGACAGCGAATTGCTTCTGCTTTAATTTAGCAGGGCATAATATAGGGAAATGCCGTCAATTTAAACCATTGTGA
>JBFFND010000073.1:0-8698 GCA_041563375.1 Gammaproteobacteria bacterium
ACTTATTACGACCAGGGTCTGCAGGATTTTGAAATGAAGCCGAAACTGGAACAGGCGCTGGCCAGATTCAAGGACTGGAGCGGCTTCGAGGATGAGCTGGGCAAGCATATCAGCCTGGCGATACTCGAAGTTGAAAAGTCGATGTTTGAATAATTTGATTATCTGTTTGCTGTAGAGAGTGTGGCGGATCAGGCGAAGCGGATCCGCCGAGTGTTATGCAATATGATAAGTAATAAAAAAGGGCGGTAAAATACCGCCCTTTTTTATTTTATGTATTCTGCTGTCCAGAAATTCAGGCGCGTTTATCGTGTTCGATTAGCGCATAGGCCGAGTGATTATGAATGGATTCGAAGTTTTCAGATTCCAGTACATAGGACAGCACCCGCTCATCATCATTGAGGCGAGCCGCAACATCTCGTACCATGTCTTCAACAAATTTCGGATTGTCGTAGGCGCGTTCGGTGACGTATTTTTCATCCGGGCGTTTAAGCAGGCCGTAGAGTTCACAGGACGCTTCTTTTTCGACGATATCGATAATGTCTTCAATCCAGATAAAGTCTTCGGTTTTTACATTTACCGTGACATGGGATCGCTGGTTGTGCGCACCGTATTCAGAAATTTTCTTTGAGCAGGGGCACAGGCTGGTCACCGGCACCACCACTTTTACCGAGACGGTGTTTTTACCGTTAACACGTTCACCGTAAAACGTTACCTCGTAATCGAGCAGGCTTTTTACGCCGGAAATTGGCGCGGCCTTATTGACGAAATAGGTGAAGCTCATTTCGATATGGCCGTTTTCCGCATCCAGTCGTTCGGTCATTTCACTCAGCATGGTGCGTAACGACTGCACTGTAATTTCATGTTCCTGGCTGTTCAGGATTTCCACAAAACGCGACATGTGGGTGCCCTTGAAATGGTGGGGCAGATCGACATACATATTGAAATTTGCCACAGTGTGTTGCACCTGACCGGAACGGTCTTTTACCTGCACCGGATGACGAATATCCTTGATACCGACTTTGTTAATGGCAATTTTACGTTTGTCCTGACTGCTTTGAACGTCAGGGATTGCAGTGGTATCAGTCATCTAATTGGTCTCTTCGCTATAGCGCACACAGGCACGTTCGGTTTCCCACAGGGTGAGGCAGCTGACGCGCAGCGTGTCGGTGTTAAGTTTTTTTGCGACTTCCTGATAAATCCAGGCGGCCATGTTTTCGGCGGTTGGATTAATCTCGGTGAACGGCTCTATTTCGTTGAGATAGCGGTGATCCAGCTGGTCGCAAACGTCGTTGGTGGCTTTTTTGATTGCTTTGAAATCAACCACCATACCGATTTCATTGAGCTGGCTGGATTCGACTTCCAGCTCAACTTTCCAGTTATGTCCATGCATACGGCTGCAGGCACCCGGATAATCCCTCAGGGTATGTGCAGATGCAAAGTCGGTAACGATTTTCAGGGTGTATTTGGCAGCCATATCAACTCGGGGGGTGTGTAGGTGAGCGCATGTTAAAGCGCCCGCAGAGGCTGACCTGGTGTGCAAGATCAGCGATACCTGTAACCCATTAAATAACCAGTAAAAAATAACAGGGTAAAATCGTAGGATTTTAACCGCTGCGCATTTCACAGGCAAGCTTATGATAAGTCGCTAAGCCTGTGAATAAAATAGAGTATTTGTGGGGGATAAGCGCTTTTAGTCGCGCAGCAGGTCTTCCTGACCCAGCGGGTGAGCGGCAATGGCGCGGAGTATGCCCTGTGTGTCCAGTCCGCACTCGGCCAGTAGTTCACTGGTGGTGCCATGTTCGACAAAGCGATCTGGCAGGCCCAGGTTGATAATCGGTGTGGCAAAGCCATTGGCCAGCAACCATTCATTGACAGCGCTACCGGCCCCGCCGGCCACCACATTTTCTTCAATACTCAGTAACAGATCGTGGCTGCTAGCTATCTTCTGCAGCATCTTGCTGTCCAGGGGTTTTACAAAGCGCATATTAATCACGCTGGCATCAATCTGTTCTGCGGCGTCCAGTGATGGCTGCAGCATACTGCCAAACGCCAGAATGGCAATTTTATGGCCGTGACGGCGCAGCTGCGCCTCGCCGACGGGCAGTGGCTCGAGTGCCGGGTCAATCGTCGTGCCTGGCCCCTGGCCACGGGGATAGCGCACTGCAGCGGGCCCATCGTGTAAAAAGCCGGTGCAGAGCATCTGGCGACATTCGTTTTCATCTGCCGGTGTCATGACCAGCATATTGGGCACACAGCGCAAATAGCTTAAATCCAGATTGCCCGCATGGGTGGGGCCATCGGCACCCACCAGTCCGGCGCGGTCAATGGCAAACAGCACCGGCAGTTTCTGGATCGCCACATCGTGTACCAGCTGGTCATAGGCGCGTTGCAGGAAGGTGGAATAAATCGCCACCACCGGTTTAATGCCTTCACAGGCCATGCCCGCGGCCAGTGTAACTGCATGCTGCTCGGCGATGCCCACATCGTGATAACGTGCCGGGAAGCGTTCAGAAAACTCCACCAGTCCGGAGCCTTCGCGCATCGCCGGGGTAATGGCCACCAGGCGTTCATCGGCAGCGGCCATGTCGCAGACCCAGTCGGAAAAGATTTGTGTGTAAGTGGGTTTGCCGGAGGCAGTATCCAGTTTGTTGCCGGTTTCCGGGTCGAAACTGCCCACACCGTGATACAGGCAGGGGTTGTCTTCTGCCGGTTTATAGCCCTTGCCCTTGCGGGTGACCACATGCAACAGACGCGGGCCGGTCTGGCTGCGCAGATTGCGTAGCATGGTCACCAGGGTGGGGATGTCGTGACCATCCACCGGACCATAATAATGAAAACCCAGCTCTTCAAACAGGGTGCCGGGCATCACCATGCCCTTAACGTGTTCTTCAGTGCGCTGTGCCAGATCCCACATCGAGAGCTTTTCCAGTACTCGCTTGGAACCGCTGCGCATTGAGGAATACATCTTTCCCGACATGATTTTCGACAGATGTTTGGAGAGTGCGCCGACATTGGGTGAAATCGACATTTCATTGTCATTCAGCACTACCAGTACATCGGCATCGGTGTCACCACCGTGGTTCAGTGCCTCGAACGCCATGCCCGCGGTCATGGCGCCATCGCCGATAATTGCCACGGTTTTCTGTTCGCGCTGTTGCAGCCTGGCTGCCATGCTCATGCCCAGCGCGGCGCTGATCGACGTACTGGAGTGGCCCACGCCGAAGCTGTCATAGGGACTTTCCTCACGCTTGGGAAAACCCGACAGGCCATTGTGCTGGCGAATACTGGCCATCTGCTCGCGTCGTCCAGTAATGATCTTGTGCGGATAGGACTGATGTCCGACGTCCCACACCAGTTTGTCCTGCGGCGTGTTATAGACATAATGCAGCGCCAGGGTGAGTTCTACGGTGCCCAGCCCGGCGGACAGGTGGCCGCCGGTTTGTGCCACCGACTGGATCACAAACTGGCGCAACTCGCTGGCGAGTAGACTCAGCTGGCTTTCTGCCAGTGCACGTACGTCATCCGGTGAGTCGATTGACTCGAGCAGGGGGAACTGGGGATTGTTTGGGTTCATCATCAGGTGTTCAGTGTACCAGCTCAGTGCCCACGCTCAATAATATAGGCCGACAGCTGGCGCAGGATATCGGCGGAATCATCAAAAATCTGCAGTGCTTCAAGTGCACGCTGGTGCAGCTCGCGGGCACGCTGCTGGGCCCCTTCCAGTCCCAGCAGGGACGGGTAGGTCGGTTTGTTGAGTTGCTGGTCGGAGCCCTGCGGCTTGCCCAGGGTTTCGGTGTCGGCGGTGACGTCCAGTACGTCATCATGAATCTGGAATGCCAGACCCACGCAGCGTGCATAGGTGTCCAGCGCTTCCAGTTTGGACGCCTGTACATTGGGGCTGCACATGGCACCCAGCAATACACTGGCGCGGATCAGCGCGCCGGTTTTCAGCAGGTGCATATTTTCCAGCTGATCAAGGCTGAGCGATTGACCCACCGCCGCCAGGTCGATCGCCTGACCACCCGCCATGCCCATCGAGCCACTGGCCTGTGCCAGCAACTTGATCATCTCGATGCGATTGGCCGGACTGGTGTGCAATTTTTCATCAGCGGCGAGAATTTCAAAGGCCACCGCCTGCAGTGCGTCACCGGCGAGAATCGCGGTGGCCTCATCAAATGCCCTGTGGCAGGTGGGGCGGCCACGGCGCAGGTCGTCATCATCCATCGCCGGCAGGTCGTCGTGAATCAGTGAATAGGCGTGAATGATTTCCACGGCGCAGGCACAGGCATCCAGCTGTTCCAGCTCGACATTCAGGGCCTGGCCGGCGGCATACACCAGCACCGGGCGTACTCGCTTGCCACCACCACCCACGACGGAATACCGCATGGCTTCCTGCAGCCGGGCTTCAGGGCCTTTGGGAATGGGTAGCCAGTGATTTAAATGTTCGTCAACGCGCTCGCAATAGACCTGCAGCGAGGACTTGAAGCTGTTATCTGCACTCATGCTTAATCGTCAATCTCGAAGGGCTTTTCCAGTAATTCACCATTCTGCTCAATCAGTTGAGTGACTTTCTGTTCGGCGCTGGCCAACGCCTGCTGGCAATCGGCAGCCAGTGAAATGCCTTTTTCAAAATGCTTCAGGGCTTTTTCAAGTGGCAGGTCGCCCTGTTCCATATCCTCCACCAGGGCTTCCAGCTCGGACATGGCTTTTTCGAAATTCAGCGGGGTTTTACGTGGCATAGCGTTTATGACGGTCAGGTTGGTTGAAGGCGTATGGTACTGTTTTCGTTAGACAGATGCTAGGGCGGCGCGGCTTTACATTGTGGACGGCGTAAGAAAAAGCGAAAAAAAGCCAGGCAAACAGTATAGGCGGTATCAAGTTGTCAGTTATCGGCCAGAGGGTGATTAATGGTGTTGTGTATAACAGTGATGAGAGTTATGCGGTGTGCGGTACATTTTTAACAGGGGTACTTGTGGCCGGAGCTATTGATTGCACAATAAAAAACCTCCCCGAAGGGAGGTAAAACGCTTCCAGTTTTATCGGTTGCTATGAGTCGCTTAGAAAATATGCGTCAGCTGTATTGCGAATCGTGCATCAACACCTTCTAGCTGAGCGTTAACGTTGGCTGTATCTGATTCAAAATCACGGCTGGAATATTCCATATTCACCCGTGTTTTTTTGTTGATGTGGTACTGCGCGCCGAGAGTGCTGGTGTCATAACGGGACTCATCATTCGCAGCCGAGGTCTGGTGGTTCTCGCCACGGGTATAGGAGTCGTAACGCAGATCCAGTTCCCATTTCGTGCCGGGAATATACCAGCCGAAATCGACATAATAACCACTGGCTTCTTCATCGTTATAGACGCCGTTAAAATTGGCGACAGTGCCCGTTGGGTTAGGTCCTGGACGGTGTTGTCCCTGGAAGATCATGCCCTCGCCGGTCAGGTATTCAGCACTCACGCGAAACGGTTTTTGTAGGTATTTCACGCCTATGCCTGATCGGGTACGATCCTGCTCCTGGGTTTTGTCATACACGTTTGTACGCTTGCCATCCTGGTGCCAGGCAAACATTTTCAGTCCTTCACGACGACCACCTTTGCCGCCGTAGATCAGCTCCGATGACCAGTACAGATACAGGTCTTTGTTGTCGTCATTGTCGCTAAAGTTAAGCCCATGGCCGTTGCCCAGCATCACTGCATAACTGTGTTCCCAGTCATTCTGACGGAAGCTGTCAAACACCTGAATACCTACGTCTCGGAATGCGCCGACGGGGGTTGAGTAGGCGTTCATGTCTGCATTTGGTGTTGCGGCAGGTGGCTTGAATACATCGGAGGCGGCTGGCTGGCGTTCCAGCATCAGCTGGTTACCAACAGTGGTAAAGTTGATGTAGTCGAACACATGAATAGCCTGTAGCCCTTCTTCAAATCCCGGGGTTTTGAACAGCCCCATGCGAAGGCGGGCGCCCTTGATATGATTCAGTGTGATACTGGCGTCGGTGACGTGTGAGGCACCGCCTTTTGCAGCGGTAATACCATTGTTGCCTAGCTCAGCCAGAACAAAGTAGTTCACATTGCCATCCAGCGGCAAGCCCTGGCCCCGCACGCCGATGCGCGCACGGTTAACATTAAATGCCTCCTGCGAATCCAGATTGGGCGCCATCAGCTTGGGCGGGATATAACCACCGGCGGCATTTGGGTCGCTATTGTCTTTCTGGTACTGAGCCTGAACAAAGCCCCAGACCTTGGCGCGCGGTGCCGCATCTTTTGGTTCTGTACCCTGTAACATTAACCAGTTGGCCGCCTGAACAGGCAGGCTGATGCCGGTCAGTATGGTACTGCAGGCTGTAATCAGCAGTGTGTTTTTGAATAGGTTCATATTAACTCCCATTAAATTCAGAAAATATTTGTAGTTTTGAGGGCTATGTATCTATGGCTTGATTAGCGAATAACCCTGTTTCTGTAATTCCAGAATCCTCACTACACCGGCATCGACAACAGTGGCATGCCTGTTCAGCACGGGGGGGTGTCCGAGTATTTTGGCCATATTGTCACGGGTATTGGAGCAGGCGCTAAAACGCACGCCGCTATTACCGACCAGCCCATCAATGCGCTCAATGTTGTCGTTTTCAGCAAACAACAGGCGCAAACCAGGACCAAAAGCAACAATCTCAACGTCAACCTTGTCAGGGCCATAGTGTTTAATCAGGTTGTTTGCAACATTCAGTACCAGTGTCTGTTTAAACGGATCAGGGTCACTGATCTGTAATACAACTTTCTGCTCGGCAAAGGGTTTTGCCTCGCTTGCAGCTAACAGTGGCGAACTGGCCAGTGTCAGCAGCAACGTCAGGGCGGCTATGAGTCTTTTCATCTCGGTTGTGTCCTCCAGGTGGATTATTTTTTGTCTTGCTCACACAGAGAGATGAAGAAAGTTGTATTAATATTCCATTTTTTTGTTTTCTGTGACTATGAGTTGTTTTTCCATTAATTGATAGCACAGTGGCTGGCAGATGGTTTCCTGCTATTTATTTCATGACTTGCAATAAGGTGGGTCTATTTAAAAAAACGTCAGAGTTCATATGTGATTTTTTATATCAATGGGTTCAACGTCCAGCATCGATCTGGTGTTAATTGATGTAAAATAATGGAATAAAAATAGCATATTCTGCATCTGTTACCTATAAACATAAAAAACACAAGTAAGGATCTGGGTGTGAAGATATTTAAGCTGGCCTGTCGACGGGTGGCGCTGGTGAGGCGCATAGAGCATAGTCGCACAAAACTCTATCGCATGGCGCTGGCCTGGTGTCATGACCCCATGCTGGCGGATGATCTGGTGCAGGAAACGCAGATACTGGCACTGCAGAAGCTGCATCAGCTGAATAACGATGCAGCGTTTAATGGCTGGATTTACAGTATTCTAAATAATGCCTGGCTGGGACATCTGCGTAAAAGCCGGCCCACTGAGGATATTGACCAGCTGGTGGTGGCCGATGGAGCCTCGCCGGAGCATGAAACCCTGATGCAGCAGGTGGACCTGATGGTGCGAAATGCAATGTCGGCATTGCCAAATGCACAGCGTCAGGTGGTGAGTCTGGTTGATCTGGATGGTTTAAGCTACAGCGAAGTCGCGGATATACTGCAAATACCCATCGGTACCGTAATGAGTCGACTCAACCGTGCGCGAAGTGCGCTGGCGCAGTCGATTATCAAACGTCGGCGACAGCCGACAAAAACGGTTGCACAGGGTGAACGGCAGGAATCTATCAAGTTAAGAGTGGTGAAGTAAGTATGAAACTGTCAAACGAAATGATTAATGCCTATGCGGATGGTGAGTTGCAGGGTAGTGATCGTGCCGAGTTTGAAAGCAAACTGAAGCATGATCCGGCGGCACAGCAGGCGTTACAGGATATACTGGCAATAAAGCAGCAGCTGGCTCAGGCCTATCGTGGCGTTTCAACGCCCACTCAAAGTCCGTCGCGGACGATGAATTACCGGCTGGCCGGTTATGCGGCATTACTGCTGCTGGCGTTTAGTGGTGGCTGGTTAGGCAGTAATCAGATGCATCAGCCTGATGCACAACAACTGGCGGAAGCACGCTCGTTACCCTCCGATACTGATATCTTGCAGGTATCTAATACACAGTCTGCTGCAGGAAAATATATTCTGCACATTGACAGTAAGGACCACCTTAAATTTAAAACTGCACTGGACAAGGCTGAAGCCCTGGTCACTATGTATCAGGCGGCGGCTCACCCCTATGAAATTGAAGTGATTGCCAATGCTGGCGGACTGGATATGTTGCGTGAAGGGGAAACCCCCTATGCGGATCGTATACGCCA
Source organism: Gammaproteobacteria bacterium (assembly GCA_041563375.1). Lineage (GTDB taxonomy): Bacteria > Pseudomonadota > Gammaproteobacteria > SZUA-229 > SZUA-229 > SZUA-229. Next base: position 8,338 of record JBFFND010000073.1, read on the forward strand.
GTTAAGTCAGCGCTACCCCAATATCAGGTTTATTGCCTGCAGTAATGCGATTGAGCGCTTGCAGGAAAAGGGGCTTGAGGCGAATTTGATTGCCTCGGTGCATCAGGGAACGACTGCGCTGGATCAGGTGGTAAAACGCATGAACCAGGGCTGGACCTATATGAAAATATAGTACGGCATGAAGATAGGTGACCTGAAAAGTCGTGCAGAGGCCATGGCTGCAATTGAATAAACTCGAAAGTTTTTATGTCCTTTGTCATTAGTCGTTGGTCGTTAGTCCTTAATCCGGTCCTGACCAACGACTCTGGACTAACGACTTTGAACCAGCGACTTTAAATCTCGGCACCCACCGGACGTGGCA
>JBFFND010000074.1:0-8679 GCA_041563375.1 Gammaproteobacteria bacterium
AGATCATGTGCCTGATGCCGAATGCGCACCATGGCAATAAATTCCAGTGCATAACGTAATTTTTCCACCTGGCCGGCGGGCAGACTTGCGGCTTTCTCGATATCGTCCAGCCGTTCAAACGAATTCTGTGCGCGTGAACCTGCCGCCAGCGCGTGTACACGAATCACGTCCACCATGGGCGCGGTGCCGCGTCGCTTGAGATTGATGCTGTTATTCTGCTTACCATTTTTTTCCATCACAAAGGTGCGAAAAAATCCCAGTGGTGGCGTGCGTCCCAGTGCGTTACGTGCCAGTGCGCCGAGAAAGCGCTTATTGCGACTGGCCCGTGTTACGATTAAATCCTGCAGTGTTTCTACATAACGTTCTTCGCCGTAGGCGGCATCCAGGTCGAAAAAAATCGAGCTGTGCAATAAACGCTCAGGGTCGGGTCGGGTTATCCATTCTTCAAAATAGTTTTTCCATACCGACAGGGGTTGTCGCCATTTCTGGTTGGTCGCCATAATGCCACCGGTGCAATAGGGATAACCACAGGCGGCCAGGCCATCACTCAGTCGTTTCGCCAGCTCGGCAAAATAGTCATCGTGTTGTTCGGCATCAAACTCATCGGATAACACCAGCGCATTGTCCTGGTCGGTGGTAATTGACTGGTCATCCCGTGCCATCGAACCGTTGACCATTAAACAATAAGGTACGGGTGCGGGACCAAGTTCATCCTCTGCCAGTTCAAGCAGGCGTCGAGTCAGGCTACGACCGATGGTTGACATGGCACTGCCGATCATCTGTGAAGTCGCGCCTTCATCCACCAGGCGGATAAAGGCCGCACGCACTTCCGGCATCAGCCGTACCAGCCCTTTTACATTGTTCTGGTGAAAAATATTGCTCACCAGGTAAAGGCTGTTATGGGTTTCATAACGCACAATATCCGCCAGCTGCACCACACCCACCGGACGACGTCGGTGCAGGATTGGCAGGTGGTCTACATTATTACGCAGCATCGCCAGCATGGCTTCATACACCGTTTCATCCGACTGGATACTGATAAGCTCGCCCTGTTTGATTTCACTCAAACGGGTTTGTGCCGAGCCACCCTGGGCCAGCACGCGCATGCGAAAATCCTGGTCGGTAAGAATACCGGTAATAGTCCAGTATTGACCTTCGTTATCGCTATAGGCCAACGGGTCTGTTTCATCCGCTGCCGCTAACAGCAATATCGCCGGCACTTGCTGTTCGGTCATTCTCTGTGCCGCCTGTTCAACCGTGGCGGATTCTTCAATGGTTACCGGCAATCGACTGATCAGGCTGCGCACCCGGGTGACCATCATGTCGTTTTCACGCTGGCTCTGCTCAACCGTGGCCTTGAGTCGTGAACCGGACAATTCAACAAAGTCGGCAAAGTTGTCGTCTTCATCACACAGTCGCTGGAATACCGCATCGGGAATCAGGTAGATCAGGGTGTCTTCAATTGCGCTGACGGGATAGCGCACAAGATGGTTATGCAACAGACCAAGCTGACCAAAGATATCGCCTTCACCCAGGCGATTATACAGCTCGCTATTGTGGCGATAGGTTTCCACCGCACCGCTGCGAATATAGTAGAGTGAGTCGATGCTCTGTTTATAGGAGAGGATTAAACTGCCGGCGCGGAAGTAACTGATTTCCACCGAGCTGGCGACGCGGTCCAGCAGTTGCTCACTGAGGCGATCGAATGGCGGGTAACGCCCCAGGTGCTCGCGTATTTCTCGTACTTCGGCTTCCATAAGTCGGCCTCGTCGTCGGCTATTGTCTGCTGGGTCAACTGCTGCGGCAGCGATACCCGCCTGCCTTTATGTTTATACGATTAACCTACTGAATGAGGAGTGTATGATTTGTGTGAGCTGGCGTAAAAAAACATCAGATATATGTACCTGCTGTATTATACGGCCACTCTTATCTGGCAAGGCCCTTTTCAACCTGTTGCCGCGTGTCCTTATCGACCAGCAGTTCAATCAGCTGCAAGGCAAAGTCCATGGCCGTGCCCGGACCACGGGAAGTAATAATCCTGCCATCCACTTCAATGGCTGTGTCTTTCAACTGGGTATTTTTAAGTGTCGCTGCATCCAGCGCGCCGGGATAACTGGTCGCGCGTTTGTTATCCAGCAGACCGAGATGTGCCAGCACCCGGGGTGCCGCACAGATCGCCGCGATGTATTTATTATCGGCGGCATGCTGTTGCAACAGGCCTTGCAGGGTTGCATTGTCACGCAGGTGATCGGCACCGGGTTGACCGCCCGGCAGCACAATCATATCGAACGACTGATCCACCACTTCGCTGATCTGTACATCTGGAATAAATTTGATACCGCGCGAGGCCTGCACTGGCTGGTCATCCAGTCCGGCAGTAATCACCTTGACGCCAGCACGGGTTAACAGGTCGGTGATGGTAACCGCTTCCAGCTCTTCACAACCCTGAGCCAGGGGCACAAGAACAGTTGGCATTATTCGTACTCCTTTGACTTGTCGATTTTTGTGGACTGAGTCGCTGATAATATATGCATACCCTTGAGCAGGTTCAGCGCTTCATGCACCTTATAGTCGCTGCGCAGTTTACTGACAATTTCATCGGTCTGTTTTTCTTCTTCGGTTTTTTTCTTTTTCTGTTTGTCGGTTTTTTCACCATTTAGCAGGTGACCGCTTAAATCCGCTTCCTTGATTTTTATCTGCCCATTATCTGCCTGGGCGGTGAGCGCCATGTCCTTGAGCGCAATATCCGGTGCAATGCCTTCGGCCTGAATCGAACGACCATTGGGCGTATAATAACGTGCAGTGGTAAATTTCACCGCGGCACCATTACGCAATTCCTGGATGGTCTGCACCGAACCCTTGCCGAATGATTTTTCACCCATGATCACCGCACGTTTGTGATCCTGCAATGCGCCGGCAACAATTTCCGAGGCAGATGCAGAACCGGCATTGATCAGCACCACAATCGGTTTGTCGTTCATGACATCCTCAGGGCTGGCATTAAATTCAAAGTATGAATTTTCCTTGCGGCCTTTGGTGTACACCAGTTTACCTTTGCGGATAAATAGATCGGCCACATCCGCTGCGGCATTCAATACACCACCGGGGTTATTGCGTAGATCCAGAATCATGCCATTCAACAGGCCGCCATTTTCTTCTACCAGTTTGCTGATGGCTTCGCGCAACTGCACTGCAGTTTTTGCCTGGAAGGTGCTCAGGCGAATATAGGCAAAGCCCGGTTCGAGCAAGTGGGTTTTCACACTTTCCACCTTGATAATGGCACGCTCGATAACAAATTCCAGTGGCTTGTCTTCCCCTTCACGCATGATACTGAGTGAGATTTTGCTGCCCGGCTTACCGCGCATAATCTTCACCGCATCATTCAGTGAAATATCTTTTATCGGTTTATGGTCGAGACGAATAATCAGGTCACCCGCCTGGATACCTGCATGGTAGGCAGGGGTGTCATCAATCGGCGAGATCACCTTAACAAAGCCGTTTTCCATACCCACCTGGATACCCAGCCCACCGAACTCGCCACTGGTGCCGATTTTTAGTTCGTTGTATTCATCTTTATTCATGTAGGTAGAGTGGGGATCAAGCCCGGACAACATGCCGCGAATGGCATGTTCCAGCAATTCCTGGTCACTGACCTGTTCTACATAATCGGATTTGATGCGTGCAAAAATATCGGAAAAGTTACGCAGCTCGGCAAGCGGCAGGCCCGCTGACTGTTCGCTGATTTCTTCATCAAGCTGGCGTGGGTCAGCCTGCACGGATGCACTGAACAGGCCGCCGGAAAAAGCAACCAGGGAAAACACTGCAGCGTATAGCGGCCTTGCCTGAAACATAATCTACTCCTGATCAATACCCGGCCTGTTGTGGCTCGATACCAGAATACAAATTCCGGGCATTCATCTATATGACTGTAATTGTTATGTAAGGCCCGGTTAACCCGGAGCCTACTCGTCCTGTAACGCCACGTGACGCACTTTGTTTGAACACCATTGTGAGGGGTTGACCGGCTTGCCCTGTTTTCTGATTTCAAAATATAAGCCAGATCGGCTCTGCCCGCCACTGTCCCCGACACTGGCAATCACATCACTGGCTTCTATCCAGTCACCCACGTCCTTATAAAGTTCCTGGGCGAAACCGTACAAGCTCATAAAACCGTCATTGTGATCGATAATGGTGATAAAGCCATAGCCCTGCAACCAGTCGGCAAACACCACGCGGCCATTGGCCACGGCGCGTACCGGCGTGCCATAGTCGGCATTGATCACCACACCGTTCCATTTCAGCCCGCCCTGGCTGCGCATGCCCCCATAGCCGACCCTGAAATCACCCGCAGCAGGCCAGGGTAATGCCCCTTTGAGCTGGGCAAACGGCTTTTGGTTCAATGGCCCGGCAGGGATGTCTGCCAGCAGCTCGCCCAGGGATTCCAGCAGATTCTCGATGCGGTTACGACTGCTTTCCAGTTCCTTCAGGGTAAGTTGCTGGTGATCAATATCCTGATTCAATTTAACCAGCAGCGCCTTACGCTCGTTACGGTGCTCACTCAGGCGCTGTTTGCTTTTACGGTTGCTGATCACCAGCCGTTCCAGCTCTTCGGTCACCTCGGCAATTTCCGCCTGCAGTGCCTGCTCACGCTGGATACTATCCAGGAAGCGCTGAATTTCCTCGCCTCGCGCCCGATTGAGGTAGCTGTAATAGGTCATGGCGCGCCCCATTTCCGCCGGATTCTGCTGATTTAACAGCATTTTAAGCTGCGGCTGCTGCCCCATGGCGTAGGCAGAGCGGATCTGCGCGGCAAGCAGTGATTTCTGCTTTTCCAGGCTTTTCTGTAACTTTTTCAACTCCTGCCGGGATTTTTCAAGATTTTGTGATGATTTTTTATGTTTGCTCTGGTTGTTTCGTAGCGCCCTGGCGGCCTTGGCAATTTTGACTTCCAGTTTCCTCAGGTCATCGCGCAGGGTATCTCGGCGACTTTTGTTATCCGTCAGGGAGGACACGACTTCGCCGATTTTGCTACGAATCTGATCCAGCCGTGACTGGTATTCGCTGGCCGAATCCGCGCTGGCACTGGCGGCCGGCAACAGCAGCAATAGACAGCAACACAACAGATGGCTAAAACGCGTTGATTTACACATATTATTGAATACTAATGGTTTTTCTCACCGCCTGTGACTGCGGTTCATCTGCTAATACCATTTTTCCTAAAAAAACACTGGATATGCTGAATAATTTCAGTTAAATAGTATCTATCATTTTATGGTAGTTTACTAATATAAGTGAATACAAATTTCCGGGGAAGGAACACAATGGTTGCAAATGTAGAATACGAAACCCAGTTAATGACACGAGAAGAAGACATAGACCGTGCCTCTCGTTCACTAAAAGCTATGTCACATCCCTTACGCCTCAAGATATTATGCACTTTACAGGATCAGGAAGTCAGTGTGCAGGATATTGTTGATAATGTAGGGACCTCGCAGAGCAATATCTCACAGCATCTGGCAATTTTGCGCGACAAGGGCATTCTCGCCTCACGCAAGGATGCCAACCGGGTGTACTACCGTGTTGGCGATGCCCGCACCCTGCGCCTGATCAGCATGATGCAGGAAGTGTTCTGTACCCAGCGCATTTTTGAAGAATAGCCACATATAGCGGCCGCCTTAAGGCCAGTGCTATAATCCCGAGCCTCTGATTAGCGATGATCAGAGGCTTATTAGTTTTAGTGTCGGAGTAAACGCATGTCCCAAATGATCGAATTTGCCGGTAACAACCTGATTCTGGTGACCGCAATGATCGTAATTCTCGCCCTTATCCTGAAGACCGAAATCGGTGTTCGCCTGAATAAAATCCCCCAGCTCAGTATTAATGATTCAGTTCGACTGCTGAACGATGATGATGTCGTGGTACTGGATGTGCGCGAAACCAACGAGTACAACTCGGGCCACCTGCGCGATGCCATCCATATACCGATAAGCGCACTCAACAAACGCATCAACGAACTCGAAAAGTATAAAAACAAAAAAATTCTCGCCTACTGCCGCTCCGGTAACCGTTCCAACACGGCCTGTCGGCAGCTCAGCAAACAGGGTTTCGAGAATGTATATAACATGTCCGGCGGTGTTATAGGCTGGTCCAGCGCCAACCTGCCGCTCTCCAAAAAATAAGCAACCGGGAAAACGATACTATGCCTCAAGCTGAAATCACCGTTTATTACGCACCTTTTTGTCCATACTGCACCTGGGCCAAGCAGTTACTCGACAGCAAGGAAGTTGAATTCACCATGGTGAATGTCAACGACGGCAGTGAAATCCGCCAGCAAATGGAACAACGTGCCGGCCGCACCAGTGTGCCGCAGATTTTTATCGGTGACACCCATGTGGGCGGTTACGATGAACTGGCCGCGATGGATGACCGGGGCGAGCTGGACTCGCTGATCGCCGGAGGCGAGGAGGCCTGACCATGCAGCTGGTATGCCCACATTGTGCCGCACTCAATCGCGTGGCTGACAATCGGCCCGCCAGCCAGGCCAACTGTGGCAAGTGCCACAAGCCGCTGTTTACTGCCTCAGCACTGCCAGTGTCACAGGCGATGTTTGATCGACTGCTGACAAAAAGCGAACTGCCGCTGGTGGTGGATTTCTGGGCCGCGTGGTGCGGCCCCTGCAAAATGATGGCGCCGGTGTTCGAGCAGGCGGCACAACAGATCGAACCCCGCGCCCGTCTGCTGAAGGTGGACACCGAAGCGGAGCAGGGTCTGGCGGCACGCTATCAGATTCGCAGCATCCCCACATTAATGATATTCTCCGCAGGCAGGGAAATAGCCAGAGTGTCAGGCGCATTAGATAAAAACAGCCTGCTTAACTGGATCAATCAAAATTTAAAATAACGGGTTTATACAATGAGCGAACAAGCCAATCAGCAACAATTCTCTATTCAAAAAATTTACCTCAAGGATGTGTCATTCGAGTCGCCCAATTCACCGGCGGTATTCAGCGGCGAATGGAAACCGGAAGTCAACGTTCAGCTCAATACCGAGATCAAGGGCCTGGAAAGCAATATGCACGAAGTCACCCTGAGCGTGACTGTGACTGCCAAACAACAGGACAAAACCGCATTCCTGGTGGAAGTGAAACAGGCGGGGCTGTTCCAGCTGGCGGGCTTTGAACAGGAACAGCTGGGGGGCATGCTCGGTGCCTATTGCCCGGAAACCCTGTTTCCCTATGCCCGTGAAGCCATTTCCGACCTGGTGACCAAGGGCGGCTTCCCGCAACTGCTGCTGTCTCCGGTTAACTTCAACGCGCTGTATATGCAACATCAGCAACAGCAGGCACAGGCTGCAACCGACACCGCTCACTAAACGCCATGGCGGACACGGCTGACAGAAAGATCGCGATCATCGGCGGCGGTTCCTGGGGAACCGCACTGGCCATGCAGGTGGCACGGGCCGGTCATGATCTGGTGTTATGGGACATAGACCCGCAGCATGTGCAGCAGATGCAGCAAAGCCGCCGCAATGAGCGTTATCTGCCGGGCATTGAACTGCCTGAAGGTCTGCGACTCAGTGATCAGCTGGTTCCCACCCTGCAGGCGGCCGACACCCTGTTAATCGCCATTCCCAGCCATGCGGTACGGGGCTTCCTGCAACAGAATCACAGCCATATCAGCGCTGACAAGCACATTGTCTGGGCCACCAAGGGGCTGGAAGAGGGCAGTGGCAAACTGGTACACCAGGTGGTGGCGGAAGAACTACCGGACTGCAGGAATACCGCGGTGGTCTCCGGACCCACCTTTGCCGGTGAAGTGGCGCGCAACCTGCCCACAGCGGTCACCGTCGCCTCCAGCAGCCACGCCATTGCCGAAGAAGTGGCCAGCTTCCTGCATTACGGCAATTTCCGCGTCTACACCTCGGAAGACATGATTGGCGTGGAGCTGGGTGGCTCGCTCAAGAACGTACTCGCCATCGCCGCCGGCATTGCCGATGGCCTGGGGTTTGGTGCCAACACCCGCGCTGCACTGATCACCCGTGGCCTGCATGAAATCACCCAGCTGGGCCTGCGCATGGGCGCCCAGGCCGAAACCTTTATGGGGCTGGCCGGCCTTGGCGACCTGGTACTCACCTGCACCGACAACCAGTCGCGCAACCGCCGCATGGGTCTGGCTCTGGCGGCGGGCAAGAGCATTGAAGCCGCCCGCGAGGAAATCGGCCAGGCCGTGGAAGGGGTAAAAACCGCCAAAGAAGCCTGGCAGCTGGCGCAGCGTTATCAGGTGGAGATGCCGATTATCGAACAGACCTACCAGGTTCTGCATGCAAACAAAAAACCACTGGATGCCGTACACGACCTGCTGGGCCGCGAAGCCCGCGCAGAATAAACCCGCTCCGACACTACACCGCGCCTTCAAATCCCAGCTGACGCCAGGCTTCATACACGACCAGTGCCGCGGTATTCGACAGGTTCAGGCTTCGGCTGTCCGGCTGCATGGGCACCCGCAGCCGATGGCCGTCGCAAAGACCGTCCCGCACATCGGCCGGCAACCCACGGGTTTCGGGCCCGAACATCAGGTAATCACTCTCCTGAAACGCCACCTCATGGTAGTAACGAGAGCCCTTGGTGGTCAGCCCGAACAGGCGCTCCGGTTTTTCGGTTTCAAGAAAGCTCTGGTAATC
>JBFFND010000075.1:0-8666 GCA_041563375.1 Gammaproteobacteria bacterium
CGTCCAGCAACAGAACATACTCAACAGACAGCGAAGTGCGGCGATTAATTTCACCCTCGATGCCGAGGCCATAGGACAGGCCGGTTTCGTCCTCCGATACTGTCAAGCCGCCAGCACTGGCCTCGACTTCACCCCGGGTGAAGCCCAGTAATCCGTAGGCATTAACAAACGGGGTCATGGGGACGTCGGCCTTGATAAAGGCAGACAAAGCCGTGTCCAGCTCAATGTCGATATTGTTAACCGTGTCATCGGTGATGCCGAGTGCCAGTCTGGCCTCAAGCGCGATCACCTGGTTGAGGTAGCCGCCCGCACGGAATGCAATGGCGCCGGGATTTGCCTCTGGCACGCCGGTATTCTCGTAGGATCCCATATGGTAACCAATGCCATAATAGCCCTGAGCCTGCTCTGCATACGCATGTGTAGATAATGCAGCCAGGCAGGTGAGTGTTAGCAGGCGAATAGATTGCTTTAATTTCATTTTTGACATCCTGTTTGGTGTAGTCTGGGGGTTCATTGTAACTCTCCTGTATTGAAAAGCAGTATTCTGGTATCCGCCTGTTATGTTAGCACCAACCGATGGGCTTTAAACAGATTGCGGGTTTATCTTTACAGCTTTGCTTTTCACGGTGTAAGTCATACACTGGAACATCGTTTTTGCATCAATTCTCTTTTTATGTGAAGCCTTATGAGTAAAACCGTTTCTCTGGTGCTGGGTTGTGGCGCCGCCCGTGGTCTGGCACATATTGGTGTGATCAAGGTATTGTGCGAGCAGGGTTATCAGATTAATTCCATATCCGGCACCTCGATGGGGGCGCTGGTGGGTGGTCTGTATGCAGCCGACGGGCTGGAGGAATATACCGAGTTCGTGCGCTCGTTTAAAAAAGTGGATTTCTTTAAATATCTCGATCTTTCAGTGTTTGCCAGTTCCGGCGTGGTAAAGGGTGACCTTATTCTCAATACACTGAAATCGATTATCGGCAATATCAATATCGAAGAATTGCCCATCCCCTATACCGCAGTGGCTACCGATATCAATAAAGGCAAGGAAGTGTGGTTGCAGGAGGGGCGTTTATACGATGCCATTCGTGCTTCGATCGCCATACCCGGTGTGTTCTCACCACATAAAATCGGTCATCGTTTACTGGTGGATGGTGGCATTGTTAATCCAGTACCAGTGATGCCTCTGCTGGACAGGGAGGCTGATATTGTGATCGCAGTGGATGTGAATGGGGCGCAGGCGGAAATGCCCGAGCTTGAAAATCATCAGGAACCCAGGCAACCGGCGGAATACCAGCAGAAGATTGAGGCATTTTTACAGGCGATGCAGAAGCGCTTTAACCTGGAAGGCGCGAACACCGAACAGCAGTTGAGTGTAACCGATGTGCTGTTGAAATCCTTTACCACCATGCAGGCTTCACTGGCGCGGTACAAGCTGGCGGCGAACCAGCCCGATCTGTTGATTTCCATTCCGCGTAATGTCTGTGAAGCCCATGAATTCTACCGCGCCGATGAGATCATCAAATCCGGTGCCTGGTGGGCAGAGCGGGCGCTGGAAACCGCGCATTTTCATAACAACGATTAAACAGCATTGTGCTTACGCGGGGATGGTATTTACTCTGCCGTGTCTGCTGCAATCTGCTGCAGGGTGGGTAGTTGTAACTGATATTGCTGCGCCAGTTTCAGTGCCCGCTGTAAGCGTGCCGGTGCGCTGCGCCCCATGCAGTTATGATCGGGGTCACCATCGAATGCCTGCAGCATGGCATTAATCAGTTTATCCTGCTCGAAGCTCTGCCCGGTCAGCTTCTGCTGCAATTCAATAATCTCCGTGGCCACCGCTGTTGCCAGTGGTCGATGGTCCTGCCATAGCCCGGACACGGTGCCACCGGTTTTCAGTCCGGCGATATTGGTGGTGAGGATGTAGACATTCTTAACCACCAGCTCGAACAGCAGTTCATCCATCGTATTGAGTTTGCGTGCCGCAATATCAATTGCACCGAGTGCATCGACCAGGATATCAGCCCTGGCGCCATACACGGGTGAGGGGATAAGCACCATAAAGTCCTGACCTTTTTTCTTTTCAAACCATACTGAAATCACCGTGGGTTCAAGCTGGTATTGCTGCCAGTCATGGGGCAGGAGTTCATTCTGTAACAGTACCAGGCGATCTTTCCAGGCAGCCGGCAGGTTCTGCAGTACCGGGTGCAGATCGCTTTCTGCCACCGCCACCAGCACCAGTTCGGGATCGGCAATCTGTTCTGCCTGCTGTTGCATATTCATCTCTCGGGTAACAGGATAAACCGGGTAGCCGGCACGTAGAAAACCCCGTGCAAACACACCGGCCATTTCCCCCATGCCGACAATAATAATTGGTCGCTTCGTCATGTTTATTATCCTGTTACCTGTTAGAATTCGCTGGATTATAACAAAATTGATCCGAGACTAAAGATGTCTGTGTCCGACAGTCAGCACAACCCGATAGCTGAGAAAAACTCAACAAACACCACGCATGATCCGCGGCTTGAATCAATCAGGCAGTGGCTTGAAACAGATTGCGGCTTGAGTGATTTTGCCATTGAAGTGGCCTCCGCTGATGCCAGCTTTCGTCGTTATTTTCGTGTGCGACTGAATAACAGCCAGCCGCAAAGTTACATTGTGATGGACGCGCCGCCGGACAAGGAAGATTGTGCACCGTTTATAAATATTGCACGTCTGCTGGAACAGGCTGGTGTGCATGCGCCACACATCTATCAGTATGATGCAGCACAGGGATTTATGCTGTTGAGTGATCTGGGTAATTGCGCCTATCTGGATCGCTTAAACCCGGATACAGCAGACACGCTTTACGGCGATGCGATTAACGCGATAATTCATATGCAGCAGATCAGGACCGAGCTGCCTGCTTATAATGAAACATTGTTACGCGCAGAAATGTCGCTGTTCAGCGACTGGTATCTTGCCCGACATTTACAACTCGAATTGACGCCGATACAACAGCGTGTGCTGGATAATACGATTGAGCTGCTGGTAGACAATGCATTGCAACAGCCACAGGTTTTTGTGCACCGTGATTATCACAGCCGCAACCTGATGATCACCGACGAAAACAATCCCGGGGTGATTGATTTCCAGGATGCGGTGGTGGGGGCTGCCAGTTATGACCTGGTGTCATTAATCAAGGACTGTTATATCGCCTGGCCGCGGCATAAACAACTGCAATGGATCAAGCAATACCTTGCACAAGGTACGCAGCAAATTGAAACAGATGTATTTATTAAACAGCTGGATCTGATGGGGCTGCAACGACACATAAAAGTCTGCGGTATTTTTGCGCGATTGAATTATCGCGACGGCAAACCCGGCTACCTGGCGGATATTCCACGCACCCTGGCCTACGTGTTTGATGTCTGTCAGCGTTATGATGAATTAAATGAATTTGCCACACTTCTGTATGAGCTGGGGCTTCGTGCCGACACCGAATTACTGGAGCAGTTGCAGTGAAAGCAATGATTCTGGCAGCAGGTCGCGGAGAGCGTATGCGGCCGCTCACAGATGAGCTACCCAAGCCTTTATTAAAGGCGGGTCCACATCGTCTGATTGAATACCATCTGTATCAACTGGCGGATGCAGGTTTTCACGAAGTGGTGATTAATGTTGCCTGGCTGGGTGAAAAAATTATCGAGCAGCTGGGTAACGGTGAGCGATACGGTTTGCAGATCTGTTATTCCAATGAAGGTGATCAGGCGCTGGAAACTGCCGGTGGCATTTTTAAGGCCCTGCCACTGCTGGGCGATCAGCCGTTTGTGGTGGTCAATGGTGATGTCTGGAGTGATTACCCCTATGCGAAACTGCAAGGTTTCGAACTGAGTGGCCTGGCGCACCTGGTGCTGGTGAATAACCCCGGGCATAACCTGCAGGGGGACTTTGCGATTAAAGACAACCGCGTGCTCAACCAGGGCGAACAGAAATTTACCTTCAGCGGCATTGGTGTTTACAGTAAAGATTTTTTTGCCGGGCTGTCTCCGGGTAAAAGTCCACTGGCGCCGATGCTGCGTGAGGCAATTGAACGGGGGCAGGTCACGGGTGAAGTCTATCAGGGGCACTGGCTGGATATAGGCACACCGCAGCGACTGCAGCAGCTTGAGGAGTTATTGAAAGACTGATATTCAGATAAAAGATGGTAGATCCATTGCGCTTGATCTGCCCTGCACGAGACGTGATTTGTCTTTTATTCTTCGGCTTTTGTTCCTATATCTTGCACATAAACGTTATGTTACAGACGGATGTGCGAAGGTTTTCCCTGTCACTTGCCGAAAATGCTTTCTACGCAGGGGCAAAATCACAGGGATGTGCCCATATAAATTTTATTGGGGAGTGATGATAGGCCCGAAGGGCTTGCCAGCACGACCCGGCAACGAAGATAAAGCCATCAATAGACTTAATCTAAGAAAAACACCTTCTCATAGCATTTTCGGGAACCCGCTGCTTTTTGCGGGCAAGTGACCGGGAACGGCATTATTCCGGGCGTCCTGCCCTCCAGCCTTCGGCCCAAGCGGAGCTTGTTTAAATTTGATCCAGTCAAATTTATTTCTTGCTTACTTCTTTTCTGCTGGAGGAAAAGAAGTAAGTCGCCAGAAAGGCGAAACAACACAGTTGGTTTAACCGTGAAGTTAATTTTCACTCCATATTTATAAAGCACATCAAGCAAAGCAGATTCATCTGGTATGTGTTCCAGATATAAATCCTTGCGTTATTGCAGCAATAAAAAAAGGCAGATCAATGATCTGCCTTTTTTATGTTTTATAGTTCGGCGCGAGTCTAGAGGTCACGTCCCTGATAAGGTGAGCCGCCCCACAGGTAGCGCAGGTTAATAAAGTGCACCGGGTCAGAGAAGTTATCATTGTTGTGGTAGGTGTAATCTAGCTCCAGACGTTCTTCCCGATCCATGCGGAAGCCCATACCGACGGTGTAGGAGTTGCCACTGGTATTAGCCGTTACGCTGGCATTCGTCACAGTGTTAATGGTTTCAAAATCCATATCAGCCTGACTGAATTTGATTTTGTAATAACGGTTATGCTTTTCAATAGTGCGGTAGGCAAGACCCAGCTCGGTGCCACTCAGGGAGTAATCACGATTGGTTATGTCGGTGCCTGCCTCCAGACCGCTGTATGCAATGCCTTCAATCGCCCAGCCGTCTTCCTCGATACCGAGAATAACTTCACCGGTGGCGGATACATCCACATCGGCCGGTTGAGCGGCACCCAGGCCCAGACCATAATAGAAATCTATGCCCTGGCGACCGGCCTGGCTGCTGGCCGATGCAAGTATTAAAAGGCTTGATGCGGTAAATAATAAAGTTTGTTTTAGTTTCATCCAGTACATCCTCAAAATAAGTCCGGTTCGACCCTGGTGTGACGGCGGTTGTGTCGTGTGGCCTGTCGTTAACTATCATGGATCATAGCATGTTTTTAAAAAATTACCTGATGAAAATCAATAATATACAAAAACATTGTGATAGATTACACAAGATTGTCAGTGCAAGCGCTGAGTGCGTTTTTTTAAACTCATAAAATTCAATAACTTAACAAAAAATCACAGGGACGGTGGTGTGGCATATTCGGCCTTTCGCCATGGCTGAATTGCCGTGATAGTTGCTGTTCTGCCAAATTCAGTAACTCGGCTAAACTTAATGAATGGCTGTTTAAAAGGGGACACCAATGGGGCAGGAGATTACCACCCGCCATTTTTCCGCCGATGATTTTGTCGCCTTTAAACAGGCATTACAACAGGAAACCGACACCCTCACGCGCTGGTTCCAGCAACGGCTGTTTTCATCCAGTCCGCTGGTTGCCGGTTATGAAATGGAAGCCTGGCTGATCGATGCCGAGGGTCGGCCTGCGCCCTGTAATCAGGCATTTCTCAAAGCGGCGGCGAACCCGCTGTACAGTGCGGAGCTGGCGCAGTTCAATATTGAAATCAATACGCTTCCGCTGCTTATTCAGCGACACTTCTTATCCGACTTTGAAAAAGATTTTCAGCAGCACTGGCTGTATTGCAAAACCATTGCCGAGAGCCTGGGCTGTCGGGTGTTGTCCACCGGTGTACTGCAAACCCTGCAGGACAGTGATCTGAGCATGCAGAATATCTCGCCCATGTTGCGTTACCAGGCGTTGAATGAGCAGGTGCTGGCGCAGCGGCAGGGGCGACCACTGGTGCTGAATATTAATGGTCACCAGTCACTCAAAAGCGAGCATCAGAACGTCATGCTGGAAGCCGCGGCCACTTCGCTACAGGTACACTTGCAGGTGCCGCAGGATATGGCGCAGCATTACTATAACGCCGCGATCGTACTGTCCGCACCAATAGTGGCGGTGAGTGCCAACTCGCCCTATGTGTTTGGCAGGGATTTATGGGCTGAGTCGCGCATTCCGATGTTTGAACAGTCGGTGGACATTGGTGGTTATAACGGTGCAGTGCAGGGGCCGGTACACCGGGTGAGTTTTGGTACAGGCTATGCCCGCCACAGCTTGCTGGAGTGCTTTAGCGAAAACCTGCAGCACTTCCCGGTGTTACTGCCGATGCACTTTGACAAGGCGCCGGAACGCATGGCCCATGTGAATTTGCACAATGGCACCATCTGGCGCTGGAACAGGCCGCTGGTGGGATTTGATGAAGATGGTACGCCACATCTGCGCATTGAGCACCGGGTGATGCCCGGCGGCCCCAGTGTGCTGGATAATATTGCCAATATGGCTTTTTTCTATGGACTGGTGCATTACTATGCCACGCACGATACACCGCCCCACGAGTTAATGGAATTTGCCCGCGCGCGGGATAATTTCTACACCGCCGCCCGACACGGCCTGGACACCCAGGTGGTGTGGCGTGACGGCGCGCGCAGCGAGATGCGACAGCTGATTCTGCACCAGCTGCTGGAGCAGGCCGAAGCCGGCTTACACAGCCTGGGTCTGGATGCCCATGAAATTGACGACTACCTGGGTATCATCGAGGCGCGGGTGGAAAGCGGCAAAACCGGCAGCGCCTGGCAGCGTGAATTTATGGCGCGCAATCACGCTGATATGCCACGCCTGCTGAAAGCCTATTACCACAATCAACAAACCGGTTCACCGGTGCACCGCTGGGATTACCAGAGCTATGACTGATATGTTTGACGAATACCATGAGTTACCCGAAGGCCTGCTGGAGGTGAGTGCGGAAAACCTGCATCAGGTACTGCCGCGTCCGGCACTGATTCACCTGCAGGGCCGGTCGGTGCGTCCGCTGTTTTTTTCCACCCTGTTGCACGGCAATGAAACCACCGGCTTTTATGCATTACAGCAATTACTGCGCGAGTATTATTCCGAGGGTTCTGATGGGCGTGAGCTGCCCCGTTCCATCTCGATTTTTATTGGCAATATAAAAGCCGCGCAAACCGGGGTGCGCCGGCTGGAGCAGCAGGTGGATTACAACCGGGTGTGGCCCGGAACCTCCCATGACTACCTGGCGGAGGCGCATATGATGCAGCGTGTCACTGACATCATGCGTGAGCGCCATGTTGAGGCGAGTATCGATATTCACAACAACACCGGTAAAAATCCCCATTACGCCTGCATCAATAAACTCGACCGCGAGTTTATTGCACTGGGCTGTCTGTTCAGCCAGACCCTGGTGTACTTCACCACCCCCAAAGGTGTGCAGTCTTCTGCTTTTGCCGAGCTGTGCCCGTCGGTTACGCTGGAGTGTGGTATGTCAGGCCAGGCGGAAGGCACCGTCCATGTGCTCAGTTATCTGCAGCTGCTGCTCAATATGCCGCCACTGCGCAATCAGCAGCCGGGTCATTTCAATCTTTACCATACCGTGGCACGGGTGAATATTCCCGAGTTCTACTCCTTTGGCTTCGAGGACGATGCCACCATCAACCTGTTACCGGAGCTGGAGAACTATAATTTTATCGAACTGGCGGCCGGCACGGTGCTGGCGCGGGTCGAGCCGGAGAGCAGTGCCTGGTTGCAGGCTTTCGATGAGCATGAGCGTGAGCGGGGGCGGGATTTTTTTGAATACCGGGATGAGCAGATTCTGCTGAAAAAGCCGGTGATGCCCGCCATGCTCACCATGAACACACAGATTATTCGCCAGGATTGCCTGTGCTATCTGATGGAGCGCTACCCACTGGAGCTGGATGAAAACTGAAAATTGTTTAAATATTAATCACTTAGTAATAAAGCGTTCATAAAAATATTCTAATATACTGTATCTTTTTGTGCCGATTTTCCGTATAGTTCGCAGGCAGATTTATTAAAGCATTTAACATCTGTCGTCGCGCTACTGACCTGTATATGTATTGGGTTGGCAGCGTATTCAGGGTGTCGCTGATTACGCGATCGCCCGTCAAACTGCCAAGCAAACTATCGAGGTTATAAATTTGTCTTTTGAGCAACTGGGACTTCTCCCATCGTTATTAAAATCCATCGACGAATCAGGATTTACCGAACCATCTGAAATTCAGCAGCAGGCCATACCGCATATTCTCGCCGGACGAGATCTGATGGCATCTGCCCCCACAGGCACCGGCAAGACCGCCGCCTTTGTTTTACCTACCCTGCAGAAACTGGCGGAAACCGAGCCATCGGCCGTTGGCAATGGCCCGCGTGTACTGGTGTTGACGCCCA
>JBFFND010000076.1:0-8598 GCA_041563375.1 Gammaproteobacteria bacterium
ACCAGCGCAACAAAACCGATATACACCACCGCAATCAACGACAGCGCAATCATCAGCCAGTCATAGGCAAGGCTGGCATCCGGGGTAATCGGCAGGCTGAAGCGCAGAAAACCGTAACCGCCGATTTTCAGCATAATTGCTGCCAGGATCACCGAACCACCGGTGGGTGCTTCCACGTGGGCATCGGGCAACCAGGTATGTACCGGCCACATCGGCACCTTCACCGCAAAGGCGGCAAGGAAGGCGAAGAAAATCAGGCTCTGTTCCAGCATATTCAGCGGCAGGCTGTGCATATCCAGGATGGCAAAACTGCCGGACTGGTAATACATGTAAATCATCGCCACCAGCATAAACACCGAGCCGAAAAAGGTGTAGATAAAGAACTTGATGGTGGCATAGACACGACGCGGCCCGCCCCAGACACCGATAATAATAAACATCGGAATCAGCATGGCTTCCCAGAACACATAGAAGAACATTGAATCCAGCGCGGCAAACACGCCGTTCATTAAACCTTCCATAATCAGGAACGCCGCCAGGTATTGCGAGGCACGCTTCTGGATCACCTGCCAGCCCGCCAGTATCACCAGAATGGTGGTAAAGGTGGTGAGAATAATCAGCGGCATCGACAGACCATCGACCCCCAGATGATAGTAGATGTCAAACGCATCGATCCAGGCATGGCGCTCGACAAACTGCATCGCCGCGGTGCTGCTGTCGAAGTTGGTGTACAGGCCCAGACTGAGAATAAAGGTAGCCAGCGCAACGATCAGCGCCAGGCGACGCGAACCTTCCGAATCACCCCGGTCGCCGGACAGCAATACCGCGATACCGCCAATTATTGGCAGCCAGACCACCAGACTGAGAAGGGGCCAATCTGCAAACATTATGATTTTATCCTGAAGTTAGTTTTCATTCGTTATCGACTTATGGCTCACAACACATCCACAAACAGATAGAGCAAGCCCACCAGACCAAGGATCATGGCAAAGGCGTAGTGATACAGCATACCGGTCTGCATATGCCGAATCACTCCGGCAAACCAGCCCACTATCCGCGCCGAGCCATTCACCAGCAGACCGTCGATCAGCACACTGTCACCACCTTTCCAGAAGCCCTGCCCGAGGCCGCGACTACCATCACTGAAAACTTTTACATACAGCTCGTCGATCCAGTATTTTTTGTCCAGCAGCCGGTAAATAAAGGCAAACTTCTGCTGCGCCACATCGGCAATTGATGGCTGTTTCAGATAGATATACCAGGCCAGCACCACACCGGACATCGCCAGCAGGAATGGCAGGGAGAAAATACCGTGCTCAACCATCGCCCATTGCCCGTGATAATTTTCTCCCAGCGCCGCCAGCACATTATGTGCATCGCTCACCTGAATTGACTGCGCGAAGTAATCACCAAACAGCATCGGCTCGATGGTCATCCAGCCAATAATGACCGAAGGAATAGCCAGTGCTATCAGTGGCAGGGTAACCACCCAGGGTGTTTCATGCAGATGCTCGCGGGTGTGCTGGTCCATCCGCTCCTTGCCATGGAACACCATAAAGTACATACGGAAGGAATAGAACGCGGTGATAAACACACCCGCCATTACCATCCAGTACACAATCGAGGCGCCGGGCAGGCTGGACTCACCCACCGCGAGAATGATTGAGTCCTTGGAGAAGAAACCGGAAAAGCCGGGAAAGCCGATCAACGCCAGTGAACCGATCAACGAAGTCACCCAGGTAATCGGCATGTACTTACGCAGGCCACCCATCTTGCGCATATCCTGCTCGTGATGCATGGCGATAATCACCGAACCGGCAGCGAGGAACAACAGTGCCTTGAAAAAGGCATGGGTCATTAAATGAAACACCGCCGCCGAATAAGCCGACACACCCAGCGCCACGGTCATATACCCCAGCTGGGACAGGGTCGAATAGGCCACCACCCGCTTGATATCATTCTGCACAATGCCAATCAGCCCCATAAACAGCGCGGTGATGGCACCAATAATCATTACCGTGGCGAGCGCGGTTTCCGATAATTCGTACAGTGGTGACATGCGTGCCACCATAAAGATACCCGCGGTCACCATGGTCGCGGCATGAATCAGCGCCGAGATCGGTGTCGGGCCTTCCATTGAATCAGGCAGCCAGACATGTAACGGCACCTGGGCCGACTTACCCATGGCACCAACAAATAACAACAAACACAGCAATGTGATCACTGACCATTCACCAAAGCCGATATCAATGGTTTGCGTGGCGATCTGCGGTGCGGCGGAAAACACCGTCTGATAATCCAGGCTACCGGCATACATGACCACTGCCGCGATCCCCAGAATAAAACCGAAGTCACCCACACGGTTCACCAGAAATGCCTTGAGATTGGCGTAGATCGCGGTTTCTTTTTTATACCAGAAACCGATCAGCAGATAGGAAATCAGCCCCACCGCTTCCCAGCCGAAAAACAGCTGCATAAAGTTGTTCGCCATCACCAGCATTAACATGGAGAAGGTGAACAGTGAAATATAACTGAAGAAACGCTGGTACCCCGGATCATCGTGCATATAACCAATGGTGTAGATATGCACCATTAATGACACCCCGGTGACCACACACATCATCATCACCGTCAGGTGATCGATCAGGAAGCCCACTTCGAAACGCAGACCATCGCTCACCATCCAGGTATAGACCGTGGCGTTATAGATTTCACCGCCCTCAAACACCAGGTGATTAAAGGCCATCAGCGACAACACAAATGAGGTACCCACCCCGGCAATGGTCACCATGTGGGCACCGCTACGACCAATCGCTTTACCGAACAGGCCCGCGATAATCGCGCCGATTAATGAAGCCAGTGGAATTGCCAGATAGATAGATTCCAATGTTTTAGCCCTTCATCGTGTTGAGTTCTGTGACATTGATGGTCTGACGATTACGGAACAGCACCACCAGAATGGCCAGACCAATCGCCGCTTCAGCCGCCGCTACCGTCAGAATAAAGAACACAAAAACCTGCCCCGCGCTGTCACCAAGGAAATGCGAGAAGGCAATAAAATTAATATTCACCGCAAGCAACATCAGCTCGACACACATCAGCAGTACAATTACGTTTTTGCGGTTAATAAAAATACCCGCAATGCTGATGGCAAACAGCACCGCACTCAGGATCAGATAACTGGATAATGGAATCATTGCCTGTCCTCCGACTTCATTTTCACCACCCGCAGACGGTCTTCTTTGAGCACCTGCATCTGTTTACCCGGCGACTGGTAACGTGTATTCGGACGTCGTCGCATAGTGAGTGCAATCGCCGCAATAATCGCCACCAGCAAGATCACCGCCGCCAGCTCGAACGCATACACATACTCGGTGTAGAGCACGCGACCCAGGGTTCTGGTATTGCTGTAATCCGCCGCCTGGGGCGCAGGAATTTCAAATGCCTGCAGGCCAAACTGCTCAGGCCCTACCACCAGCACCATCTGAACAATCAGAATAATCGCGATGGCAACACCAAACGGTGTGTAGCGCATAAAACCTTCACGCATACGCGCCACATTAATATCCAGCATCATTACCACAAACAGGAACAGCACCATCACCGCACCGACATAAACCAGCACCAGGGTGATTGCCAGAAACTCGGCTTCCAGTAATAACCAGATGGCGGATGTGGCAAAAAACGTCAGCACTAGAAACAGCGCTGAATGCACCGGATTGCGTGCACTCACCACACCCAGCGCTGATACCAGCAACAACGCGGAAAAGGCATAGAAGACGACCTCAAAAAAACTCATGTGTGAATTCCAGTCATATTTTTATTCAGTGCTTATTAGCTGTCATATTACGCATCATGACCTAACGATAAGGCGCATCTGCCGCACGGTTAGCGGCAATCTGTTGTTCATATTCATCGCCCACCGCCAGCAGCTTTTCCTTGGTCATAATATTTTCACCACGGTTTTCAAAGTGGTATTCAAAAATATCGGTTTCTACAATCGCATCCACCGGGCAGGCTTCTTCACAGAAACCGCAATATATACATTTGAACAGATCGATGTCATAACGCGAGGTACGACGTGTACCATCTTCACGCTGTACCGTATCAATAGTAATCGCCAGCGCCGGACACACTGCCTCACACAGTTTGCAGGCAATGCAACGTTCCTCACCATTGGCGTAACGGCGCTGCGCATGCAGACCACGAAAACGCGGTGAAATTGGTGTTTTCTGTTCCGGGTATTGCAGCGTCATTTTACGCTTGAACAGATAACGCCCGGTCACCATCAGCCCCTTTAACAGCTCAAGGAACAGAAAACTTTTTACATAGTGTTTTAGCATTCGCATGTTCACCCCCTACCCTGCCGCTATGCCGCTTGCAGTGGTGGCAGCCACTGCCCAGGGACCCACCTGCATTACTACCATCACCGCTTCAACGAACAGCCAGACAATGGTAACCGGAATAAAGACTTTCCAGCCAAGGCGCATAATCTGGTCGTAACGGTAACGTGGAAAGGTCGCGCGGAACCACCGGAACACGAAAATAAAGAACATGGTTTTTAAAATAAACCAGTGAACGCCGTTACCCAGAATGGCGTGATCTGCCAGCGCGCCGAACGGCGACATCCAGCCACCGAAAAACAGCAACGAGGTGAGTGCTGAAATCAGGATGATATTGGCGTATTCCGCCAGAAAGAACACCGCAAAGGCCATGCCGGAATAATCCACATGGAAACCGGCGACAATTTCCGACTCACCTTCTGCCACGTCAAATGGCGCGCGGTTGGTTTCCGCCACACCGGAAATAAAATACACCGCCAGCAATGGCAGTAACGGCAACCAGAACCAGGAGAAAAAGCCACCCGACTGTCGGGCAATAATCTCACCCAGGTTAAGACTGCCCGCGGCCATCAACACCCCGACCAGTGCAAAGCCCATGGCGATTTCATAGGCCACCACCTGTGCCGCAGAACGCAGGCCACCCATAATCGCGTATTTGGAATTGGAGGCCCAGCCGGCAATGATAATGCCGTACACCCCCATCGAGGTCAGCGCCAGAATATATAACAGCCCGGCGTTTAAATTAGCCAGCTGCGCACCTTCAAAAAACGGAATCACCGCCCAGGCTGCCAGCGCCGGGCCAAGGGTTAAGATAGGTGCAATCAGAAACAGGAAGCGACTGGCATTGGTGGGAACAATCACCTCCTTGAACATCAGTTTAAGCGCATCGGCTATCGGCTGCAGCCAGCCCTTGAAACCAACCCGGTTAGGACCAAGACGCACCTGCATATAACCGATGATCTTGCGCTCGGCATAGGTCACATAGGCCACGCATAACATCAGTGGCACCATCACCAGTAAAATGTACATCAGGTTCTCGGCCAGCACCTGCAACCAGTTCGGCAGGCTGCTCCAGATTTCCAGTGAAGTTGTTGTGATCCACTCCATCAGGCTTTCTCCAGCTCAATTGGTGCAAAGGTTTCCGCCATCTGCGCGCTGATAGCCACCCCGGCCGGTAACCACACACAGCCATCCGCCAGCCGCTCGTCCAGTTTCAGCGTGGCATACTCACTGTGGCCCTGCTGGGTCACTTTAACTTTCTTGCCTTCCTGCAAACCCAGCTGCTGTGCAAGCGCACTGTTCACACTGACAAAGTTCTGCGCGGCATCCACGGTTTTCTGCAAGGCCGGTGCATGGCGCACCAGCGGGTCCACCGCATAAATCGGTACTTCACCCACCCGCTGCAGACCACTGCTGGATGTCACTTCAGCAACTGGCGCATCAACCGGCACCCGATTGTCCAGCTGCACATCGGCACATTGCCGTTGCAGCTGCTGACGCACATCCTCCGAGGACAGATAATCAAAACCCGACAGATTAAATAAATTACCCAGCACGCGCAGAATTTTCCAGCCAGGACGCGCCTCACCCTGTGGTATCACCGCGCCCTTGAAGGACTGCCATAGGCCTTCTGCATTAACATAGGTGCCGGAGGTTTCGGCGAAATTCGCCAGCGGCAGAATCACATCGGCATAGTCCCTGATGGCGCTATTTTCATAACAGCTGAGGGCAACACAGAAATCTGCGGCCCTGGCTGCGGCCATCGCTGCAGCTGGATTGGCCATATCAAATTCCGGTTCGATATTGAAGGTGACCAGTGCTTTTTTCGGCTGTCTCAGCATCTCGCCCACATGGGAACCGACCGATTCGCCAGGCTGGCCGCAGGGGCCGCGCCGGGGCACACTGCCCGCCAGCCAGGCACCCGCAGTGTTTGCCGCTTCCGGCAGATAGGCGAATACCGCGCCGGTTTTGCTCGCGATTGCGGATGCCAGTGAACGCAATGCCGAAAACTGCGGGTGTTGCTGTGCGATATTACCCAGCATTACACTGGCGCTGTCGGCCTGAGTCAGCTCGTCTGCAATTGCCCTGTGTTGATCGTCCACCTCTGCAGCATCAATCAATGCCTGCAGATTGGCCTGTTTAATCTCCAGCGCAGCAGCAATCGCCGCCAGGTTATGCACCATGCCAGCGGCATCGGACACCAGCTCATTGGTAGTTTTAAATCGCCACTCGAAACGGCGTGGATTCACCGTAGACACCTTAACCTGATGATGACGGAAGGCCTTACGGATGCGATGCGCGACCAGGGGCTGTTCCTTGCGCACATTGGAGCCCACCAGCAGAATCGCCTGCAGTCGTTCAATCGATTGCAGGTTCTGTCCCAGCCAGGGCATTATCGGTGCCGAGTCCTGATCGCTGAAATCAGTCTGTCGCAGGCGGTGATCTATATTGTTGCTGCCCAGCTGGCGGCACAGCGACTGCGCCAGGTAATGCTCTTCCAGGGTCGCATTGGGCGACATCCAGCAGGCCAGCTGCTCGCCACCCTGCTGCTTGATCACCGACTGCAGGCCATCCACTGCGAACTGCAGCGCAGTATCCCAGTCGGTTTGCTGCCACACGCCGTCCTGTTTTATTTGAGGGGCGGTGGCTCGGTCATCGGCGTAAATACCCTGGTAACTGAAACGATCACGATCGGCGATCCACACTTCATTGATGGCATCATTCTCTCTGGGTACCACACGATTCACCTGGCCATCCAGGGTGTGAATAAATAAATTGGAACCCACCGAATCATGGGGTGACACGGCCGCATGCTGCTGCATTTCCCAGGAGCGTCCGGTAAAGCGTGAAGGTTTGGCAGTGAGCGCGCCCACCGGACAGATATCAATCACATTGCCCGACATTTCCGAATCGACGCTTTTTTCGATAAAGGTGCCAATCTGCGCGCGGTCGCCACGATCGGTCATCCCCAGCTCGCGCATGCCGGCAATTTCCTCACCGAAACGCACACAACGGGTGCATTGAATACAACGGGTCAGCTCGGTGGAAATAAGCGGGCCGATGTCTTTATCAAACACCACCCGTTTAACTTCAGTGTATTGTGATGTATCACCGCCGTAGCCGATGGACAAATCCTGTAACTCACACTCGCCACCCTGATCGCAGATCGGGCAGTCCAGCGGGTGGTTGATCAGCAGAAACTCCATCACTGACTTCTGCGCGGCAATCGCCTTGGGCGAGCGGGTGTGTACCACCATGCCCTCCATCACCGGCGTCGCACAGGCAGGCATCGGCTTTGGGGCTTTTTCCACTTCCACCAGACACATACGGCAATTGGCGGCGACAGACAGTTTATCGTGGTAACAGAAACGGGGAATATGAATGCCCGCCTTGTCTGTTGCCTTGATCAACATTGAACCCTTGGGCGCGCTCAGCTCAACTTCATCAACTGTAAATGTGACTACATCATCCGCCATTATGCGCCTTCCACCATGCTTCGTTTGTGTTCTATGTAGTATTCAAATTCGTGCCG
Source organism: Gammaproteobacteria bacterium (assembly GCA_041563375.1). Taxonomy (GTDB): domain Bacteria; phylum Pseudomonadota; class Gammaproteobacteria; order SZUA-229; family SZUA-229; genus SZUA-229. Next base: position 7,876 of record JBFFND010000076.1, read on the forward strand.
GTAATGTTTGATAAAACTTCTTACCGGCATGGCGGCGGCATCGCCCAGCGCGCAGATAGTGCGGCCCTCGATTTTTGCGGCTACATCATCCAGCTTGTCGAGATCTTCCGGCAGGCCTTTGCCTTCCACTATGCGTGTCAACATACGGTATAACCAGCCGGTGCCTTCACGACAGGGCGTGCACTGCCCACAGGACTCGGAAAAATAAAAACGCGAGATGCGCTGTAATACCTTCACCATGTCGGTGGTTTCGTCCATCACAATCACCGCACCTGAACCCAGCATGGAACCGCCTTTAGCAATCGAGTCGTAATCCATATTCAGCTGCAACATGGTGTCTGCGGGTACCACCGGCACCGAGGAGCCACCGGGAATCACCGCCTTTAATTTACGCCCGTCCTTTACACCGCCCGCCAGCTCCAGCAGCTCTGTGAATGGCATGCCCATGTTGACTTCAAAATTGCCCGGCTTATTGACATGACCGGAGACAGAAAAACATTTCACCCCGCCGGAATTTTCCACGCCGAAGTTTTTAAACCACTCCGCGCCATTGCGAACAATGCTGGGCACCGAGGACAGTGATTCGGTGTTATTAATGGTGGTGGGTTTGCCATACAGACCGACATTGGCGGGAAACGGTGGCTTGAAGCGTGGCTGGCCTTTTTTGCCTTCCAGTGACTCCAGCAGGGCGGTTTCCTCGCCACAGATGTAGGCACCGGCGCC
>JBFFND010000077.1:0-8586 GCA_041563375.1 Gammaproteobacteria bacterium
CGGATATCATCATCATGGCTGAGTCGTGACTGCAGCTTTTCAACGATTTCGTTCATGCGGAAGCCATCACTGGGGCTGCGGCCATCGTCTTCCAGTACCTTGAAACTGTTCAGGGTAAAGTCGTTACTGGTCTTGTTGAGGCGCGCATCGGCGATATTCAGCCCAAGCTGCTCCAGTGTGGAGGCACTGCGGGCGAACAGCTTCTGTGTGTCGGCACAGTAAATAAAGATTTCCGCTTCACCTCGCTGGTTGGTGCGGGCGCGGATTATGGGTGGCTCGAACTGGTTGTTGAGCAGGATCTGGCTATGCCAGGTGACCTCATCCGGGGTGTGATTGATAAAGTAGTCTTCGGAGAAGTTGTCCCAGAAATCAGTGAGCAGCTCGGTGACAACGCCCAGCCGGGTCAGCATGCGCGAGGCGGAGGTGCGCGTGGCCTGTGCCACTATGTGTCGCTGCTGCGGATTATCCAGGCCGGCGCGGAGGGTTGAGGCGGTTTTGTGGTACAGCTCGGAGAGCAGGTTGTCTTTCCAGCTGGTCCACTGTTTGGGGTTGGTGGCGCGGATGTCACACATGGTCAGCAGGTAGAGGTAATCCAGTCGCTCCAGTGTGCCGATTTCGCGGGCGAAGTTATAGATGATTTCCGGGTCGCTGATATCCTTGCGCTGGGCGACCATCGACATCAGCAGGTGCTTTTCCACCAGCCAGCTCACCAGCTGCCCGTCCTGTTCAGCCAAACGGTGGGCCTGGCAGAAGTGCAGCGCATCAATCGCGCCGAGCTCCGCATGGTTACCGCCGCGACCCTTGGCAATGTCGTGGAACAGGCCTGCCAGGTAGAGCAGTTTGGGCTTTTTCAGATGGTGGAAGATGCCACTGGCCAGTGGGTGCTCATGGGCAAAATCAGGTACTGACAGGCGGCGCATATTGCGCACCACAAACAGGGTGTGCTGATCCACGGTGTAGGCGTGGAACAGGTCGTACTGCATGCGGCCGACAATCTGCCCGAAGGCGGGAATATAGGCGGCAAGAATACCGTAGCGGTTCATGCGCCGCAGCTCGTGGGTAACGCCCCGTGGCTGGTTGATGATGTCCATAAATAGCTGCTGGGAGCCTCTCGACGCACGGAAATGATCGTCAATCAGGTGGGTGTTTTCGCGAATCAGGCGGATGGTATGCGCATGAACGCCGCGGATTTCCGGCTGCAGTTCCATAATCAGGAAAATTTCCAGCAGAGCCCCCGGATGTTTACGGAATACGTTCTCGTGGCTGGCGGCAATATAGCCGTTCTGTACATGGAAACGGCGATTGATAATGCTGGGCTCTTCTTCCAGTTCACTGTAGAGAATTTCCTGGCGGAACAGTTGCAGCAGCAGTTCATTGAGGCGTTCCAGCTCCATTACCACGCGGTAATAGCGTTGCATAAACTGTTCAATGGCCAGGTTATTTTCACTGTCCTCATAGCCGAAAGCCAGCGCCAGCTGTTTCTGCAGGTCAAACAGCATGCGGTCTTCGTGTTTGCCGGTGAGGTAATGCAGGTGGATGCGGATTTTCCACAGGTAAATCTGGCATTCACGCAGGGTTTCGTATTCGGACTGGGATAAAAAATGGTGGTCTACCAGTTCACGTAGAATGCGTGTGCCGAAGTGACGCTTGGCGACCCAGCCGATCATCTGCAGGTCGCGCAGGCCACCAGGGTTTTCCTTGATATTGGGCTCGAGGTTGTAAGCGGTGTCGCCGAACTTGTGGTAGCGCAGGGTCTGTTCTTCCAGCTTGGCTTCAAAAAAGGCCTTGCTGGGCCAGATTTTATCCGTGTCTGTGGCCTCCTGCATCTGTTCGAACAGACTTGCCTCACCGCACAGCAGCCGTGCCTCCATCAGGTTGGTGATCACCGTAATGTCGTTGCCGGCTTCTTCCACGCACTGTTCCAGGGTGCGCACACTGTGGCCTATTTCCAGCCGGCTGTCCCAAAGCAGGCTGACAAAGCGCTCCAGTTGTTCGCGGCTGTCCTCATCGGGTTCGCGATCCAGTAGCAGCATCAGGTCAATATCCGAGGCCGGGTGCAGCTCGCGCCGGCCATAACCGCCCACGGCGAGTAATGCCAGCGGCTGTTTGCAGTTACTGAAGCAGGCCTGGAAAGCATGCTGGAGTATCTGGTCAATCAGCAGGGCGCGGGTATTGACCGTTTGCAGGGTGTCGGCGCCGGCTTCAAAGGCCTCGCGAATAGCCTGTTGGCCATGTTGAATGGCGTCCTTGAGCAACGGTAGCAGCTGTTCGGGGCTTTCAGCCAGTTGCCGCTCGAACACGTCGTTATTGAAGATGCAATGGCCGTTCAGTGTCAGTTCAGCCATATAGGGTACCTCTGAATAATGATGACATATCTCTGGCTTACAGGTGTGTTCGCAATCAAGGCAGTGTTTTGAAAGCATGCTAAAGCCTGGTGAAAAACGCTAACGCAGAGTGCGGGCACACCTGTAAGCCCCGAAGGGCGAGGCCTGAAGCGCACATCTACGGTGTTGTGCTTCTTGTAAAGGAGTTGCCCATTCACTTCGAAGCACGCCTTGTAGCTGCACGCTTCAGGGCTCGCAGAGACATATCAGCATTGTTCAGAGGTACCCTAGGTCTCCGCTCTGGCTCTGAGGTGGTTGTCTCTGGGGCGGGCTGCTTAATGCGCTCACTCAATGCTTTCGTCCTTGCGCAGGGTCAGTACCTCGTAGCCATCGGCGGTCACCAGGATGGTGTGTTCCCACTGCGCGGACAGGCTGTGATCCTTGGTGACCACGGTCCAGTTGTCCTTGAGTAATTTAACCTGGCGCTTGCCGGCATTGATCATCGGCTCAATGGTGAAAGTCATACCTTCCTGCAGGGTGACCCCGGTGCCGGCCTTGCCGTAATGCATCACCTGCGGGTCTTCGTGAAAGCCCCGACCAATGCCGTGGCCACAGTATTCACGCACCACCGAGAATCCATGGGATTCTGCATAGGTCTGGATAACTTCACCAATGTCCCCCAGCTGTGTGCCGGGTTTAACCAGCTTGATGCCTTCGATCATGCTTTCTCTGGCGACTTCTGATACGCGGCGACCGCGGATGCTGGGTTCGCCCACATAGAACATCTTGCTGGTGTCGCCGTGAAACTCGTCCTTGATCACGGTGATATCGATATTGATAATGTCGCCATTTTTCAGCTTCTTGTCACTGGGTATGCCGTGGCACACCTGGTAATTAAGCGAGGTGCAGATTGACTTGGGAAAACCGTGGTAATTGAGTGGTGCTGGAATCGCCTGCTGCACGTCGACAATGTAGTCGTGGCAGATCTGGTCCAGCTCATTGGTGGTGATGCCGGCCTTAACGTGGGGCTCGATCATTTCCAGTACGTCGGCGGCCAGGCGGCCGGCCACGCGCATTTTTTCAATCTCGTCGGGGGTTTTAATGTGTATGCTCATGCCACTCAGTCTGTTGATTCCCCATCTGTTAGCCGGCGGTTTGTCCGTTGCGCCAGAATTTCGTGTATTGCATCGGTTCTGGAGAGCGGATGCTGATCTGCTCAGGGGAATTGATTTCTAATGAATAGCTGATTAGGCCTGAAATGCCGCCGATTTTCAAGATTTCCTTATTTTTCTGCGGCTTAGCTCATGCTCAGGCATACGTGCAGGGCGGATACAGGCGCGTTTTTATTGTGTCCTTAGTGTGAATATGGTATAAAGCCGCCGCTCCCGTGTAAATGCCCCGGTTTAACCCCGGGCAAATGCAGGGAGGCGAACATTCATTTTATAAATACGCACACATATCGTCACCGTGTAACTGGGTGCCGAAAACACGTCAAAACGTGGTTTTTCGGTTGTTGCAAGGGGTATGTGGAGGCCTAACCCGATCAGGAGATTATTATGGCTAAAGTGACCATGCGTCAAATGCTGGAAGCTGGTGTTCATTTCGGACATCAGACCCGTTTCTGGAACCCCAAGATGGCAGAGTACATCTTTGGTGACCGCAACAAGATTCATATCATCAATCTTGAAAAAACCCTGCCCATGTTCAACGATGCGCTGAACGCCATCAGCAAGACTGCAGCATCCAACGGTAAAGTACTGTTTGTTGGCACCAAGCGTGCAGCACGCAATGCGATTGCTGAAGAAGCCACCCGTTGTGGCATGCCGTATGTTAATCACCGCTGGTTGGGTGGTATGCTGACTAACTTCAATACCGTGCGCCAGTCTATCCGTCGCCTGAAAGAACTGGAAACCATGTCCACCGACGGCACCTTCGATCGCATGTTAAAGAAAGAAGCGCTGAACAAGACCCGTGAAATGGAAAAGCTGGAAAAAACACTGGGCGGCATTAAAGACATGGGTTCACTGCCGGATGCGATTTTTGTTATCGACACAGGTAATGAGAACATTGCTGTGCATGAAGCCAAGGTGCTAGGCATTCCTGTTATTGGCGTGGTTGATACCAATAACTCACCAGATAATGTTGATTACGTTGTGCCGGGTAATGACGACGCGATACGCGCAATCAAGCTATACATCGAAGCAGTTGCTGATGCCATTATTGAAGGTAAGGCTGCATCATTGAATATCGGTACAGCGGATGAAGCAGAATCAAGCGAAGCAAAACCAGCGCCTAAGAAAAAAGTAGCCAAAAAGAAGGCTGCACCCAAGACTGAAGAGTCAGCTGAGCCAAAGACTGAAGAGTCAGCGGAATAGAAACTGAATTATTTATTAATTCAGGTTACCAGTTAATTTTTTAAAGAGGTAAAGGCGATGCAAATTACAGCTGCTATGGTTAAAGAACTGCGTGAGCGTACAGGCTCAGGCATGATGGAATGTAAAAAAGCGCTACAGGAAGTAGATGGCGATATGGAAACTGCAATCGAGAATATGCGCAAGTCCGGTCTGGCAAAAGCTGACAAGAAGGCTGGACGTACTGCGGCAGAAGGTCTGGTTGCAGTTGCCGTGTCCGATGACAAGAAAGAGGCGGCAATCGTTGAAGTGAATTGTGAAACTGATTTCGTTTCAGGTGGTGATGAGTTTAAAGCTTTCACCAATGCAGTAGCACAGCGCATTCTCAAGGATTCACCGGCCGATCAGGACGCATTGATGGCAATGCCGCTGGAAGATGGTGGCAAGAGCATTGAAGAAGTGCGCCAGGACATGGTTGCCAAGATTGGCGAGAACATCCAGGTGCGTCGTTTCGTGCGTAAGTCAACGGATGGTGCATTTGGTTCATATCTGCACGGTGTACGCATGGGCGTACTGGTAGAAATGAGCAAGGATGATGACGATCTGATTAAAGACGTTGCCATGCACATAGCTGCCAGTAACCCGGTGTGCGTAAACGAAAGTGAAGTACCGGAAGACCTGCTGGCCAAGGAAAAGGAAATTCTGATTGCACAGGCTAAAGAAAGTGGCAAGCCGGATGATATTATCGAAAAGATGATTGTGGGTCGTATCCGCAAGTATCTGGCAGAAATTACCCTGCTGGGTCAGCCGTTTGTTAAAGACCCTGACCAGTCGGTTGAGCAATTGCTGAAATCGAAAGGTGCTGAAGTTAAGAGCTTTAACCGCTTCGAAGTTGGTGAAGGCATCGAGAAGAAGCAGGAGAACTTTGCAGACGAAGTAATGGCACAGGTTAATGCCAGCTAGGCGCTGTTGAGTGATCAGGTAAGAATAAAAAGCCGGGATTCGTTTCCCGGTTTTTTATGTGTATTAGAATATAATGTGACCAGGCGGCGCACAGTGCTGTTGCAGCCTGGGAAATATGTCATTGCGCTGTGTTTTATACTGCAAAAACACCAATTTTTTTGCGGCAAGCAGTGCAATCTGCGGTATTATTAGGGCTATTAGCAGGCCTGCCTGGAACCATAAAACACGATTAAAACCATAAGAGCGACGCATCATGAGCGAATCAAATCCAATCTATAAACGTGTGTTGTTAAAGCTGAGTGGTGAGGCCCTGATGGGGTCCCAGGACTCCGGGATTGACCCGGATATTCTTAATCGTGTGGCCGAGGAAATCAGCGAGCTGGTTGAGCTGGGTGTAGAAGTCGGTGTGGTGATAGGCGCAGGCAATATTTTCCGCGGCAAGGGTCTGGCTGATGCGGGCATGGACCGGGTGACCGGTGACCACATGGGTATGCTGGCTACGGTTATGAACTGCCTGGCCTTGCAGGATGCCATCGAGCGGGTAGGGCCAAGTTGTCGTGTGATGTCGGCACTGAGCATACATCAGGTGTGTGAAGACTATGTGCGACGTCGCGCAATTCGTCATCTTGAAAAGGGACGGGTTGTGATATTTGGTGCAGGTACGGGCAATCCGTTTTTTACCACCGACAGTGCAGGTAGTTTGCGCGCCATTGAAATTGAAGCGGACGTGCTAATGAAAGCCACCAAGGTTGATGGTGTGTATGATTCGGATCCGATGATAAACCCGGATGCCAAACGTTATGAAAGCCTCAGCTATGATGACGTACTAAGAGATAACCTTGCGGTGATGGATGCTACTGCGATTGTGCTCTGCAAGGAGCAAAACATGCCGTTACGAATTTTTAACCTTAATAACCCCGGTGATCTTGTGCGCACAGTAAAAGATAAAAGTATTGGAACATCGGTGATTCCTGCTGCCTAGTTATGCGGCAGGAACTTGCGTGGAGAATAAATAGATGATTGATGAGATTATACAGGATGCCGAATCGCGCATGGCGAAAAGCGTCGACTCATTAAAAACTGAGCTGACCAAAATCAGAACAGGGCGGGCACACCCCAGTCTGCTGGATCATGTAATGGTTGATTATTATGGCAACCCAACACCGATTAAACAGGTGGCGAACGTTGTTGCCGAGGATTCCCGTACCCTGGCGGTGACGCCATGGGAAAAGCCAATGGTGGCGGCGGTAGAAAAGGCCATTATGACCGCAAACCTTGGTTTGAATCCAGCGTCACAGGGTACAGTTATTCGTGTACCTATGCCGGCCTTAACTGAAGAACGGCGTCGTGATCTGGTCCGAGTGGTCAAGTCGGAAGGCGAGACTGGTCGCATTGCGGTGCGCAACATACGTCGTGATGCTAACAGTGATTTTAAGGACCTGTTAAAAGATAAGGAAATCTCTGAAGACGAGAGCCGTAAAGCGGAAGAAAATATCCAGAAACTGACTGATAAGTACATTGCTGAAATTGATAAATTGCTGGAAGCAAAAGAAAAGGAAATGATGGAAATCTAGTGAGTTAGCCTCGCTAAGTATCTGGCTCATGACAGTATCATTAATTAATACAGGTAGTTCTACCGAGGCTGATAACCCGCGGCATATTGTTGTGGTAATGGATGGTAACGGGCGCTGGGCCAGACAGCGTCATTTGCCACGCACCGCAGGTCATCATGCCGGAGTTAAGTCAACTCGTAAGGTGGTCGAGGCCTGTATCCGGGAAAAAATCCAGGCCTTAACCCTGTTTGCCTTTAGCAGTGAAAACTGGAAACGGCCAGAACAGGAAGTCAGTAGCCTGATGGAGTTGTTTGTTTCCACATTACAATCAGAAGTTAAGTCACTGCATCAGCAGAATGTCCGTGTCCGGTTTATTGGTGACTGCAGTGCCTTTTCAGAGAAACTGCAGAAAAAAATTAATGATGCCACTGTGCTCACACGAGATAACACAGGACTGCAATTGAATATTGCGGTTAATTACGGTGGTCGCTGGGATATTGCCAATGCCTGCCGGCAAATTGCGGAAAAAGTCCAGCGTGGTGAATTGAATGCAATGGATGTGGATGCTCAGCTGGTTAATGAACATGTGTGTTTAAGCGAGCTGCCCGAACCGGACCTGTTTATTCGGACTGGTGGTGAAAAGCGCATCAGTAATTTTCTTATCTGGCAGCTGGCGTATACCGAGCTTTATTTTACCGATGTGCTGTGGCCAGATTTTTCCGAGCAGCACTTTGCAGATGCACTCGACTGGTATGTTGGCCGTCAACGCCGTTTTGGTAAAACCGGTGAACAGGTCGAAAAACCACTTCATGGTTAACGCCTTATGCTAAAACAGCGTATTTTAACTGCAGTACCCCTGGCGGTTCTGGTGTTGTGGGGTATCTTTACCCAGCCTGCTGAAATCATATTTTATGCCTTGCTGCTGGTTGTTACCATCGCCGGATGGGAATGGGCACGTTTGAGTGGTGTGCTGAATCCTGTTGCGCGCGCACTCTACGCATTGTTTATCGTGGCTATCAGTTATCTTTCTAACCAGTGGCTCGCACAATATCCGCAGATGTTGCATAGCATTCTTTCCTTCTCGGTCGTATTCTGGTTACTTGCCAGCTACTACATGTTCAGTAAAGGGCCGCGGGAGCTGCAATCGTCAGTATCCTGGGCAAAGCTGTTGCTGGGTGTGCTGGTGCTGTTGCCGCCGATAATGGCGCTGGTCTATCTGCGCGAACAAAGTCATTTATGGTTGCTGTATGGGCTTAGTATTGTCTGGGTTGCGGATATCGGCGCCTATTTTTCAGGTAAGCGCTTTGGTAAAACCAAGCTGGCGGTTCACCTGAGTCCCGGCAAAACCAGAGAAGGTCTGTACGGTGCTGTTTTTTTAACAGCTGTTTATGCTTA
>JBFFND010000078.1:0-8498 GCA_041563375.1 Gammaproteobacteria bacterium
ATAATCACGTGAAATTTAATATTCGTGTCTATATCCAGCAAGCCGGATACTTCGCCACTGGATCCTGAGCCACGTGCGCGCACTATGGTATAACCGCTCGCATGGTTTCTTCTTACACAGTCGACCAGACGAGACTCCAGTGCATCTATTGTCACAATAGTCACCAGCTTTCTATTATGTAATCTATGCATATCAGTTAACCTCTCAACATGATCTGACTGGCCATATAGTGGTAAAGCGGTATCCCGAAAACCACGTTGAACGGGAAGGTAATACCCAGCGCCAGTGTCAGATAAAATGATGGATTAGCCTCAGGCACTGCTAATCGCATTGCAGGAGGCACGGCTATATAGGAGGCACTTGCACCAAGAACCGCCACCAGTGTTGTGCCGCCGATACTAAAGCCCAGCATTGCATAACCAACATATGTACCAATAACGCCCCCGATTAATGGCATCAGGATGCCAAATATGATCAATACCGGGCCTACGCTACGGAACTCATTGATACGACGCGCCGCCACCATACCCATCTCGAACAGGAACAGGCAGAGGACGCCCATAAATATCTCATCGATAAACGGGAATAATTTATCCATTGAGGCCGGGGATGAGATTGCCCCTATAATCATTGAACCAATCAACAGAACAACACTGCCGTTTGTGAAAGCTTCGTGGGCTATGCTACCGAAACGGCTGGAATTATCTCTTTGAATCGTGACAGTACCATCCGCAGCCACATTCTGCCGTGCTGCAGCTTTCTGTCTTGACCAGGTTGCCAGAAGCAGACCAACAATAATTGCTGGCGACTCCATTACTGCCAACATAATCAGCGGATAACTCTCGTAACTAACCCCAATATTATCCAGGTAGGCAATTGCTGTAAGAAAAGTACCTGCACTTACCGAACCATAGTGCGCTGCTATCGCAGCCGCGTTCATAGCATCCACTTTTTTTGTCAGCAACAATAATGCATAACCAATTAATGGCAGGCTAAAACCAAGCGCTATTCCCCAGGCAACCGAATTAAATGCCGTGACAAGATCGGCTTTACCAAGCTCATATCCACCATGTAAACCAATGGCTATCAACAGATATATTGATAGCATTTTGGCCATATCCTGCGGCAGCCTTAACTCAGATTTTATTGCCCTGGCGATGAAACCCAATGCAAAAAACAGTACAGCTGGTATTAGCAGGTTGCTAAAGCTAGACATTATCTATCTCCTCTACAGCTATAAGCCCTTAGTAATTTGCATAATCATCTGTCGGTCAGACCCACAGATCATGTGACTAACATTTTTCAGACACTAATCGGGCCAGACCCTTTTACTTGTCATAAACGAACTTTTATCTGTAGATTTTCTAACTGAAGGCTTTTGCTGCTTCACCTCTTCAGAACTCTCTGCGCTCTCCTGCTTTTTGTCCTGATTTTTCACTTCCTTTTCCGCAACTGTCTTATTCTTGCGCATCGACTCGATCAGCTTATCTTCAGTTTTGTTTTTGGTGCTCATACGCACATTACCTCATTGATTAAATCCCTAATTTCCTGACTTGCAGCGACTCCCCTACGCCCCATTTGCGAAACGCTCTTGCCTTCAAGTGCACTTATCCTGTATATTTCACGCCGTCTGATAGTCGTTTCAGCCGCATTGATATCAATTTCGGACAAACCTCGACGTATAACTTTAGATAAGCGTTTACGCGGCTCTAACTGATTAATAATCAGCATCGCTTTCAACTTACTATTGACTTTTTTTGCATGCTCAATCGATTTATCAATACTAACCGTTGACCACAGGTCGAATGGTGAAGGCTGCACAGGTATCAAGGCCATATCGCATACTTCAAGTGCTGCATGTGTCTGTGGAGATTGCATAGACGGCGGACAATCTATAAACACATGTTCATAGCGCGCCGCAGATTTCAAAATCACGCTCTCCAGGTCCAGGCTTGCCTCCAGCACATTTGGCCGATTACCCGTATTATCACAGGATCGCCAGTACGATGCGGATTTCAGAGGATCAGCATCAATCACAGCAATTGCGTTATGCTCTGATAGTAACGTCGCCATATTTACAGCCAGTGTCGTCTTACCTGACCCACCTTTATTACCTATCAATGCAACTACACTCATGCCCAGCCCTCTCTTCAATCTGGTTATCTGGCAACCAGATTATTGATAATCATGAAAGCAACTTATCTAGATTTTCAGCAAATTTTCTCTGTGTGTTCGTTATTTCTTCACTTTCTTCTGCATGGATCGTGACATTAAGATAATCACGCCCAAAACCCATATCAGGGTATAAATCCTGTTTTTCTGACAGTTCAGCTGCGCGCTCCATGAAATCACGCAAACTTTCATAATCACTAAATTCGTAGCGTCTTTCCAAACGAGCAGGACGCTTTCTTTCGGACCATTCTTTATTCATAACATACTCCTTTAAAAGGTTACGCCTGAATCTTGCATATTCGGATCTATTGTCTCCAGCTTTCGCTTTCGCTCAATAAGTTCTTTCATATGTGACTGCTCATCTTTAAGCAGCTCTTCAAAAAATCGACGATTATCGTAATCTGCAATAGACACACAATGTGTCACTGCTTTGCTGTACAAACTAACCAGGTCCTGTTCCATCTCAATACTGTGCTTCAGTATTTCTGACAGATTACTCCCCAGTTTCACTGGCCTAACCATGGAAGAATTAGGTGCCGATCCAAGAGCCAGCATGCGCATAATTAGCTTATCCACATGCTGCATCTCTTCGACCGACTCCCTTTTAAGCTTCCCTGCATCGTCCACAAATCCCCAGGCTGCAACTAACCTTGCAAAAGTTGCATACTGCTGGATTGCAGACAGCTCCAAACTCAACGCTCTTCCGAGATAACCAAGAACCTTTTGATCAGCGTTTGCATATAGCATTACGAATCACTGTCTGATGCTAATCAGGCAGCAGCCTGCTTTCCGCTATTGGCTTGCGTGCCCAGTACCGGCTCAACCTCTTTATGAGGACGCGCGATAATGTGCGCAGCTACCAGACCATCGCCAACGCGTTCACACGCATCTGCTCCGGCGCGAACGGCTGCATTTACTGCACCTGTTTCACCACGCACCAGAACTGTCACGTAACCGCCGCCTACAAACTCACGACCGATTAGTCGTACTTCTGCCGCTTTGGTCATGGCATCGGCTGCTTCAATTGCAGGCACCAGTCCACGTGTTTCTATCATACCCAGGGCAATACCGTATTCATTGGCCATTGTTTTTTCTCCTCTATAAAGAAATTGATTCAGCCGTTATTAACTTGCCTTCACTGCAGGCAACGCAGGTTCTACTTCCTTGTGTGGACGCGCAATAATATGTGCAGCCACCAAGCCATCACCTACTCTTTCACAGGCATCAGCACCAGCTCTAACAGCTGCGTTTACCGCACCCGTTTCGCCACGAATCAGTACGGTTACATACCCACCGCCAACGAATTCGCGTCCGATTAAACGTACTTCTGCCGCTTTGGTCATGGCATCAGCAGCTTCAATTGCTGGTACCAGACCACGTGTTTCTATCATTCCCAGGGCAATACCGTAGTTGTCATTCGCCATAGCTATATCCTCTTCTAAAAATGTTCCCGGTTATTTTGTGTTACTCGCTCTTACCACCTAAAGCAGGCTCTACTTCTTTGTGTGGACGCGCAATAATATGTGCAGCCACCAGACCATCACCTACTCGTTCACATGCATCCGCACCCGCACGGACGGCCGCATTTACTGCACCTGTTTCGCCACGCACCAGAACTGTCACGTAACCACCGCCAACAAATTCACGACCGATTAGTCGTACTTCTGCTGCTTTGGTCATGGCATCAGCTGCTTCAATCGCAGGCACCAGTCCACGTGTCTCAATCATACCCAGGGCAATACCGTAGTTATCACTTGCCATTTTTACTCTCCTGATATTTCAGTTGTTAATTAAATTACTCAGTTACTTACTTAATATCTTCATGCCAGTTATCTATAATCCCGGCAATTGTTAAGTCTGTTAGAACATCAAAGTCACCTGCCGCATAGCGTGCCGCTGAACCACTCACTGTGAAAACCCAGTTTCCTTCACGCACACCGACTGGATCTACAGCCACATGACGCATACCCTTCATATCCCTAAGGACCCGCAGACTCATTTGCTTTAGTCCGCCAACGCGTCTCGTGCACACCAGTGGTGATTCAACCTTTAGCAACTCCATTAGCCATTGCTCTCCTGCTGCCAATGATCAATGATGCCGATAATTGTCAGGTCACTCGGGTATTCCTTGCTACCTGCTGCCTCACGTGCCGCCGAACTCCCAACACATATAACCCAGTCACCAGGTACGGCACCCACCGCATCCACTGCAACCGCAACTGAAGCACCATCCCGCACAACCTGTAAATGTTTATGCTCAAGTCCTGGTATTCTGTTTGTTGATACCAGCGGCTTTTCAACCTGACAGATTTTCATTAATTTAGCCCTCCATCAAAGGACGCATTTATTGATGTGCCTATAATTTCAACCGTACTGTTACGGTTACAGTCCCTGATCATTAGCAGTGTATGCAGAAGACCTTTATCCTTTAGCTCTTCATATCTATTACCTATTTCCATCTCAACCCGCCTGCAGCGTTCTATTGCACGTTCACGTGCACCTGGTACCTGGCCGTGGTAATCAAACCTGACAACTACGGGTACTGGCAGTCCATTTTTCACATTCAGCTTGCTGAATATTTTTATACCCACATCAAGGTCCTGCGTATTCTCTTCTACCGTATTCAGATACGACAAATAGGTCAGGTTTCTTAATTGAACTTCTTCAAATCCTACGCCTGCGCCAATCAGTCTTTCTGCGTGCCCTATATCACTGTACTGCCCATTAAAATAGGCATTTACATAATCAATCTGAGACAGGTTGTTTACTATCAGATGACTGATTAATTTCAGCATCCCACTGCATACATCCGGCTCAAGTTCACGCACCTTATCTTCAACATATGCATTTCCCTGCTCTGTTGGTAAGCCACTTATCGCTCGGTGTATCTGTTTTGTATCCAGATACTTTTCAACAGCAATATCACCATTCGCATTAGGCACGTGTATTCTTATCGCGTCTGTAGCTGTATCAACCCCTAGCAACAGCAGATCAATTGAGGCACCACAGCAAAAGCTGTTTTCTATCGCTTCGCGAAACGCCTGCAATCTCAGTAACCCCTGCGATGCCGCCAGCTCATCATTCGATCCATGAGCCGCACATCCTTCATGCTCTGCATCAACAGAACTTAGGTGGTATGCGACCGCCTTCAAATACCGTGTTGGCTCATCTGCCGTATTAGGCTTACCTTCACGGTATCTTGACAGCTCGGTCTCTACCCACTTCTGGATACTGTTATCGATATCAAATACCGCACCTGCATAGGATTTTCTCCTCACAGATTCGATTGGCAATCTCAGCACATACCTAATCACGTGCGCCATTCGCCCATCTGCACAGGGTGATATGTCGAGCGTATGGAACCCGCATTCCTCAAGGAACTGCTGAAACCCACCTGCCTGTTCTGCTGCGAGCGGCGCCTGTTTAAAAAACTGATCGCAAAATCGCGAATAGGTTTTAAATACACACCAGGCATACAACGCCTTCACATCCAGATCACCCAGCCATGCAGCCTGCAGAATATTATCTGGCAGTTCATAACCCAGAACCTGCATGGCCACTTTCTGTGCATCACTCTCAAAACTGTCACTGTGCTGCATCGATGAAATACGCTTAAGGGTTGGCACAATGACATCAAATGACTGCTTCACAGACTCCTCATATTGATGCAAGCGCACATTTTCCCTGCTGCCGACCAGTCCTGACTGTGACTTCACATCGAATGGCATACGCATAGCTGACACCTGTGGTGCTGCTGTATGGTGCTGCTCATTCAGGGCCGTAGCTGCAGTAGCATTCGACCAGCAAAGTGCACGAGTTGGATTGCGTCGTCTTCTCATCTCTTCAACCAGTTACCTAGCCGCGGGCTCCGCCGGAATAGGTTATCAATGAACCTTTATCTGTATTACCACTGCTACCAGTCACCTTGCTGGGTGGTATCTCGATTTCTTCATTGCGCTTCAGCTCACGCTGACTCATCGCAGACATACTGCCTTTTCGCGTTGGATTTCTACGCATCGCTGACATGCCTTCAGTCCCTGTTACGTGATCACCTCTGTCCCAGTCATCGCCGGTAATTTTTTTACCAGCATCCGTACCCTCGCCTGTCACACGAGACTGTGTTGCTTCTTTAATCACTGGCGCTGACATCTGTCCTGCATTATGCGGGCTTGTGCTTCTATCCAGGCGCGCATCATCCGTACCGGTAATTTTCCCAGTCGCCATACCAAATGGCCCCGTGATTCGACCTGTACCTTTATATGCACCTGTTACCCTGCTGCCGTGTTCACTTATTTCAGCAACGCCGGATGGCTCTGACACGCTAAATCCCTGCCATGGTGCTGGCTGCATCATCTGCGGGAAATCCGGACTTGCCTGGGTTGCCGCATCGGCATTACAGACTGCAGCCTGTTGAGCCTGGCCAACATATGGCGTTCCACTGACCTGTTCACATGCACCTTTTGCATCACCCGAAACTTTTCCTGCTACAGCCGGCTGAATACCGCTCATCTCGGTTGCACCGGACATTGATTTCTGGCTTCGTGCCATTGCCATGGCAGTCCTGTCGTTGCTGCAATATTCTGAATACTGTTCACGTCCAGCATACGGCGTACCCGTCACCGACTGGCATGTACCTGGCTCATCACCCGTCACACGACCCGCACGACCAGTCATGGTTCCTGTCACCGACTTACCCTTTAAGGTATTCGACACACCGATTTTCTGATCAACAGGTGCAGGCTTTTCTTCACAGAATTCTGCATATTCATCCTGGCTTACATAGTCATCACCGGTTACAAACTTACATCCACCGATTTCATTGCCGGTGATATGCTTGCTACGACCCATTTCTCCACCGGACACTGTGCTGCCACGCAATGTTCTGTTAGTACTTACCTTGTGGGGTACATTTCCAGCATCATCTGCAGGTTTCATGTATTGCGTACCGGTCAGCAACTTATTCGAGCCAACTTCATCGCCTGTCATCTTCGATGATCGCTCTACATGGTTACCTGTTACTTTTTTTCCACCAACAGTTTCAGTCTGCCAGGTTTTCGCCGGTCTTTTTTCTGCAACCGTGCCACAGAACTTTTCTGAATGCTCAGCTGACAGATACTCAGTACCAGTTACGCTCTTACATGAACCCGGCTCATCACCTGTCACACGACTGCTTCGACCCACTTCATTACCACTCACTGTATTACCGGAGGCGGTCGATGTAACACCTACCCGGTTAAACCCCTGCTGTGGGTTCGCCTGGCAAAACTGCTTGAAAACATCCGCACCCATATACTCGGTTCCGGTAACAGACCGGCATGTGCTCGCCTCATTGCCTGTAATCGAAGCCATGCGGTCCACCATTGTGCCTGTTACTGTCTGGCCTGATGCGGTGTCACTTGCACCTACTTTCCATGAAGCATCTTCGGCTGCACTATTCTCATTTCTGGCTCTACGTCTTGCAGGTCCAGTAGGCTTGGTTGAGTCTTTTTTACCGGTTTTACCTTTAACGCTTCGCTGATTACGCAACGCCTGCGCCAGCTCACGACTTGTAATATTCGGGTTAGCCGCGCGTGCTGCACTCGCCTCACTTACCGTCCCACCCTGCAGCGCCGCCTTGCCTTTTGCCGACATTGCTTTACGACGTGATAATGTTGCGGCCCTTGATGAACTCATTACTCTTTTTCTCGTCAGGTTTTGCTGCAGTTCTGCAGAAATACTCATACTTAAATCAGTCACGCTTTGCGTCGCACCTTTGCTATTAGCCAAAGTACTTTCATGGCCTTTGCAACCGCAATCACAACTCGTGTCTTTCTTGCATTCTTTAACGCCAGAGTTATCAGCATTATTAGAGCTGGAAGCTACCTTTGTATCTTCTGCATCACGCGTTCTATCTGAATTCGTGAGTGCTCTTTTGCCTGATCTCGACATTGCAATTCTGCGCTCAAGCGATGCTTTACGTGCACTACCTGAAGACGCCTGATTAGCTTCTACTTTTTTCGTTACAGTATCTTCATTAACATTCTTTATATCCTTAGACGCAGCAGATCTTGTCTTCTCTGTCGTCGACATTGCCGCTTTACCAGATGTTGATAAGGCCTTACGTCTCAACAAAGAAGCCTGACGCGCACTGTTAGTTATATTTTTTGTCATGATGATCTCCGTAAAGTCAGTGTCTGAATGTAAATAGTTAGACTATTTACATTCATAACTGACACTTCTGCCTTTATTTCCTAGCCTTGATATACTACAAAGCATGAACCCTGGCTTTGTGTGTAGCTGTCATAACCGATCAGTCTAATGTGATGATCAGGGTATGAACGTCTGCA
>JBFFND010000079.1:0-8393 GCA_041563375.1 Gammaproteobacteria bacterium
AAGGAATTCAGTACGGAAACCAATCAGGCCACGGGTCGGGATAATGTAATCCAGACGCACACGTCCACGCCCATCGGGCACCATGTTTTTCAGTTCGCCCTTACGCTTACCCAGCTTCTCCATCACCGCACCCTGGGAATCTTCAGGCACGTCGACAGTCAGCTGCTCATAAGGCTCGCACAGTTTACCGTCGATTTCCTTGATCACCACTTCAGGGCGACCCACACACAGCTCGAAGCCTTCGCGGCGCATCGATTCAATCAAGACCGACAGGTGCAGTTCACCTCGACCGGAGACGCGGAATTTATCACCGGTTTCACCCGGCTCTACACGCAATGCTACATTGTGGATCAGCTCCTGATCCAGGCGATCGGAAATATTACGTGAGGTGACAAATTTTCCATCCTGGCCTGCCAGCGGGCCATTATTCACCTGGAAAGTCATGCTCAGGGTCGGCTCGTCCACCGACAAGGGTGGCATGGCTTCCACATGCTCCGGGTCACACAGGGTGTCGGAAATATTCAGCTTATCGATACCGTTAAAACAGATGATGTCGCCAGCCTGTGCCTCGGGCACTTCAACCCGCTCCAGGCCATGGAAGCCCAGAATCTGCTGCATGCGCACGCCGGTGCGCACCTTGCCTTTGCGGTCAATCAGGGTCAGCGGCTGGTTACGCTTGATCTTGCCCTGCTTGATGCGGCCGATGCCGATAACCCCCACATAGGAGTTGTAGTCCAGTGAGCTCACCTGCATCTGGAAAGGCGCATCCAGATCCACATCCGGCTCGGGCACATGCTCGATAATCGCTTCGAACAGCGGTGTCATGTCGCCTTCACGGGCACTGTCATCCAGGCTGGCAAAACCGCCCAGACCCGAGGCATAGATCACCGGGAAATCCAGCTGCTCATCGGTGGCACCCAGCTGATCAAACAGCTCAAAGGTCTGGTCCAGTGCCCAGTCAACCCGCGCTGCCGGCTTGTCTACCTTGTTAATGACCACAATCGGCCTGAAGCCCATATTAAAGGCTTTCTGGGTCACGAAGCGGGTTTGTGGCATGGGGCCTTCCTGCGCGTCCACCAGCAGCAATACCGAGTCCACCATGGACAGTACCCGCTCAACCTCACCACCAAAATCGGCGTGACCCGGGGTGTCTACGATATTGATACGGTAGTCATTCCATTTAATGGCGGTGTTCTTGGAAAGAATGGTAATACCACGCTCTTTCTCCTGGTCGTTAGAGTCCATCACGCAGGTGTCCATCTCAACACGGGTATCAACCGTGCCTGACTGCTTTAACAGTTCATCAACCAGGGTGGTTTTACCGTGGTCAACGTGCGCGATAATCGCGATATTACGAAGTTTCATCTTGGGTTCGAGCTCCTGGCCGGTGCGGGCACATACAGTGGCCAGTTTCTCCGGCCATCAAAAGGCCGCCGATTATACAGCATATTAGGGATTGATGATTAGTGTAGAATGGCGTATTTACCACTATTTGTCTGAATTTATGCAAAATACCCACTATCAGCGGCTGGGCGGTGAAGCAGCGGTGCGCCAGCTGGTCGATCGCTTCTATGATCTGATGGACAGCCGCGATGATTGTCGCGAATTGCGCCAGCTGCATTCAGCGGATCTGGCACAGGCCCGCAACAAGCTGTTTATGTTTCTTTCCGGCTGGCTTGGCGGCCCCTCGCTGTATATCGAGAAATACGGCCACCCGCGCCTGCGTCAGCGCCACATGCCGTTTGCGATCGGCGAAGCGGAACGTGACCAGTGGATGTTGTGCATTGATCAGGCAATGAGCGAACTGCAACTCGATCAGTCACTTCAGCAGGAACTCCATGCCGCCTTTTATAAAACCGCCGATTTTATGCGCAATCAATAGCGGCATGGATCTGTCACTGGCCTGGCCCTGACAACACCTCAGGCACACCGCCCAAAAATACCATTTCGGGTTTTTTATCGGCCTTTACTGGAAACTTACGGCTAATTGAGCCATTATTCGCGGTAACTAACCCGAACGGGTGAAGCAACAAATAACAACAGAGCAGGCACCAGGGAGCACAATGGCGAAACAAGCTGAAGACCTCGTTAAAGGCGTGGTCAAACTCATATCTCTGCCAGAGATCTATATCCGCATTACCCAGGCACTGGAAGACGACAACCACGATGCACGCCAGCTGGGGGACATTATCGGTCACGACCCGGCACTCACTGCGAGAATCCTGCGCATCGTCAATAGCGCCTACTATGGCCTTGCAACACAGATTGAGGTGGTCAGTCGAGCGGTATCGGTTATCGGCGAAGATGACCTGCGCAACCTGGTGCTGGCCACATCAGCGGTTGATACCTTCAAGCGCATTCCCAACCAGCTGGTCGATATTGACCTGTTCTGGCGCCACAGCGTACATACCGGCATAGTGGCCCGTATTCTCTCCAAACAATGCAATATCCTGCACGGCGAACGCCTGTTTGTCGCCGGCATGTTACACGACATCGGCAAGCTGGTGCTCTACTTCAAGGAGCCCGAGCTGTCACAGCAGGTGCTGCTGCAGGCCGCGGATGACGACGGCCAGCTGTGGAAGGCGGAAAAATCGATCATCGGTTTCACCCATGCCGATGTGGGCGCCGCGCTGATTGATGCCTGGAAACTCTCCGACACCCTGAAAGAAGTGGTGAACTACCACCACACACCGCTGCTGGCGACAAAGGCACCGATTGAAACGGCACTGGTACACACCGCCAACTGCATCGTCAACGCGCTGGCACCGGATACCGAGGTGGATGAACACCTGCTGGACGATTACCCCGGCTTCGAGCCGAAAACACTGGAAATTACCGGGCTGGACATGAAAAAACTGCCCGCGGTGATGGATCAGGCCTGGGAGCATGCGGCAGAGGTGCTCGACATTATCTGCCCGCGTATCTAGGGTACTCAGGGCCTCAAACCTCAGCCCCAACGCCTGCGCGAAACCTGCCGACGAAGTCACTTTATTGTGACCCGCATCACTATGTGGCGTCGGCAAACCCGCTAAATTAACAGGCGTAATCCATGTGTATTCCTTCTCTCTTCCGAATGCACTTCAAATGTTAAAAGCATCTACAGGCTGCGAAGCTCCAGATGACTGTCTTCGCCGTCTTTAAACGAACGATGCGCACTAACGCACAGCCTCACGAGCTAACCGTGTCCTGAAACAGGCCAGACCTGAGTAGTGCCCATTACGAACGACAGGAACCGCTGACATAAGTCACCGCAGTTCCGCCAATATTCTGTATGGAATAGTAAAGATGAGCGCAATAATTCACCGTTTTAAAAACAGTTCGGCCAGCAGTAACCGCCTCAAGCAGTTACAGCCGTTGCTCAAGCAGATTACCGAGTGCCTCAACCAGGAGCTCTCCGAGCTGACCGGCTGCATGTTCGATAGCGCCGATGACATGCTGTTTCAGATGGCGGAGAATGCCGATTCCAACGAACTGCAGAACGAATACTTTGACACCATGCGCATGCTGCGGGTGCAACGCAAGCCAGTGATCCAGACCTTTGCCGATAGCCTCAGGGCACGCTTACAACCGGCGCAAGCAGAGGCGGACCCAGCCGATTTTGATGAAGACGAATTAAGCCTGGTTGATCAGAGCGAAATGGAAGAGCTGGTGGCGATTTCCAGTATGCACACCAAGGCGATGAACCTGTACGGTGAAGCGGTTAATCACCTGGAAGCCCGCATTGAACATCTGGCACTGAAAAGCCCCGGCATCTTCAGCAAGGACGCACTGTCACCCAAAAGCCTGTGTGAATCCTTCCGTGATGCGCTGGCAGACCTCGAGCTTTCTACCAACATCAAGCTGGTACTATTCAAGTTATTCGACCAGGAAGTGGTTCTGCACCTTCACCCCCTGTACCAGAAACTTAACCAGCTGTTTATTGAGCAGGGCATTCTGCCGCAGATTAAAACCGCAAACAGCTCGCAGCCCAAAAAAGGCCATTACTCGCCTCAGGCGGAACCTGCTCCCGGCAGTGATGAAAATTATGCCGTATTCAGAGACAACATGGTGTGCCAGCCTTCTACCAGCTCCTACTATTCTGCCACTCACAACCCTGGCCACATGCCGGGTCATAGCTATGGCGTAACAGGTGCACAGGGCACACCCATGTCTGCCCCAATGGGTACGGCATCGGCGGCTGGCGGGAACAACGCCGGCAACCACCTGCAACAGGAAATTAACCGCGTTGCCAGCCAGTTTATATATGGCGGCACCGCAACTGCCACAGCCCGAACAGCAACAGCCGGTCAAGGCAACCAGTTTTATGATCGTCGTGATGTCATGCAGGCACTGTCCAGCATCCAGCAGCAGGCACTGGATCATTCACAAGCGGGCAATGCACAACCGGTGTTGCTCAATTCCGCTGAATTGAAACAGGCGCTGCTCACTCACATCGGCCAGCAGTCTGCCGGCACCATTAGTCGTCAGGTCAGCCGTGTAGATGAAAAAACCATCGACTTTATCGAGATGCTGTTCGATGCGATTATCGCCGATGATACGATTTCCGAGCCAGTCACCAACCTGCTACTGCGTCTGCAAATCCCACTGATCAAAGTAGCAATGATCGACGAGAACTTTTTCGGTGCCAGCGAACACCCCTGCAAAACCACACTGAATATGCTCGCTTACCTGGGACGCGGCATTGCCGAACGCAGCGACCCACTGTTTGCAAAACTTGAGCAGGTTGTGGAAAGCATACTCAATGAGTTTGATATTGATCTCGACAGTTTTGAAAATGCGGTGGCCATGCTCGAAGAAATCGAGCAGGATGAAATCAGTCGCAGCGCTGAAATTGAAATGGAAACGCAGAAAGCCGTATTGCACGCACATGCCCGTGATATGGTACTGGCTGAACTGCAACAACACGCCAGAAACCAGCAGTTGCCCAAAGTCTCACAGAAACTGATTCTTAAGCACTGGTCGACCCTGATGTTCCATCGTTATATCAAGCATGGCAAGCAGAGCGAACAATGGCAGCAGGCATCCAGTGCCGCGAGGCAGTTAATCCAGTTATTACAGCCGATTGCCTCGTCACAATCCCATTTTCGCCTGCAAAGCGAAAAGGACGAGGTGCTTGAATTTATGCACAACAGCCTTCAGCAAACCCGGCAAAATCCGCTAGAAATAGAGACTGAAATTAATCAGGTACATAACCTGCTTGACAGCATGCTGGAGCAGAGCAACTTCAGTGACCGTGCCTTAAATGAATCGTCTGATCCAGCACAGATAAGCGACAGCTATTACACCGAAGTAACCGGCGATCTTGATGGCGAAGCAGAACTCGACGCCATGCCTGACCCGGAACTTGATCTGGTAGACGAGGTTGATCCACTGCAGGAGCAGACCAGGCTGGCACGGGAAAAAGTTGCCAGACTGCCATCTGAAATACGCCCCGGCGTCTGGTTCAAGGTATTTAATGGTGAAGATAATGCAGCCAGGCGTGCCAAATTGTCAGTCATCGTTATGGAAGAAGCCAAGCTGGTGTTTGTTGACAGAATGGGCGTCAAGGTCATTGAAAAGGATGCGGAGGAGTTTCTCAATGAAATCAATGCAGAACAGTCATCGCTTATTGCCGACCATTCTGCCTTTGATCACGCGCTTGGCATGGTGATCAATTCTTTATCCGCAGCAAGCTGAGAGATAAATCCTGCGCAATGAGCCAGACAGTCAAACAGCGCCTTAAAACAAAGCTCAGGTACTGCCTGCAAAAAAGGCAGATACCTGAAAATTGCCAGCACCTGGTTTTTAAATTATGGCCCACTGCACTGTTTAATATCCTGAAACAGCACGATGAACAAAGCACTCAATGGCAGTCTGCAATTCGCCTGTACCGTGAGCTGATTGATTCTATTCAGCCAATTAAAAGCAGACTTCAATACGAGCAGGTAAAGTCAGAATACCTCTCGCTGGTACGCAACAGCAATAATATTCTACTGCTTTACCTCCATGAAAGCCGGGTTGAAGCTGCAATAAAATCATTACTTGCCTATTATCATCAGTCACTGCAATCTGCCAGTACCCTACAGGAAACAACGGCAAATCCTGACGCCCTGAATAAAGTGGCCCGCCTGCCGTCGATGGTTAAACCCGGCATCTGGTGTGAGCTTTATATTGATGAAAATACCCCGCCAAGGCGTCTACGGCTGGCAATTATTAACAGCCTCACCGGCCAGTTAATTTTTGTCAATCGACACGGTATAAAAGCAATGGAAAAAGACGCGGATGAATTTACCCGTGAACTGCTGGAGGCGCGCTCCAGAATCTATAAGCACGACAGCCTGTTCAGTCGCAGCAGTGATAAAACACCTTTTCAGAAAATTGGCTAATCAGAACTGATAGATATGCAGGCAAAAAAACTACATATCCTTATCACACACTTTCAAATACCAGCACACCTTTCACACTAACGTCCGTTGTTAATTCACCGAGCGTAACCAGCCGATCAGTTACAGTTTTTGCGGATATCACTGCGCAATTTTTCTGTCAGTTGATCGCGTTTTTCAGTGGGAATCACAACCCGGTTGCCATCCTTGTCCAGGCGATACAGATAGCCGACACTCTCGTATTGTTTCAGTCGATCTCTGGCAACCACGCATTGTCGCTGCGCATATTGCTGCTGCTCCCGCTGTTTCTCGGCCTCCTGCTGTTTTCTGTGACGATCTTCCTGCATTGCATCCAGCAGACGCTGTCTTTTTTCTGCCCTGTCTGCATCACTGTCAAAGTGACCTTTTTTACTTACATCCACCTGCAGTGAATCTGCCTCGTCAGCGGGCTTGTCGCCATAATGGGTATGCCCCTGGTCATCCACCCATTTATAGATCTCGGCCGATACATTGAAGCCTGGATAAAGACAGATTAGCAATAACAATATTTTGTTCATGATTCCGTTCACATTAGTTAGTTTTATCATCGTTATACGGCAGGCCGGTCTCGAACAGGGCCTGGTAAACGTATTGCCTTGTACATCATCTGCGATCTTAAAAGAAAACGCAAATAAACGCTAACAACGCGAATGGACGCAATTTATAAATACAGGGTTAACAAGGTAACATCAAGCCCGGTGGATTCAGCTGATGCGCCAGCACGTTTTGTCCAACAGGTGATAGTAAAGCAATCCACATGAGATGATTGGTTCCCCTGCTCCTGCATGGAGCCATTTTTCAGGCTATACGGGTTATTTTAACTAACATCTAACTGTACATACGTTCCCACGCGGGAGCGTGGGAACGAGCACGCTTTAATTGCGTTTATTCGCGTGCCTTCGCGTTCATTTGCGTTTTCTTTTTAAACGACATCACCAGCAATCCCCGTGCATAAAAAAAAGGCCGGTGCGTTAGCACCGGCCTTGACCAACCAGCAGGAGTCCAAGCTACTGGTATTTACCCCAATTACTTGGAGGTAAATTCTGGATAGGCTTCCATACCGCAGTCCACCAGGTCCATACCTTCGTATTCGTCCTCTTCGCTGACTCGAATACCCATGGTGGCCTTGATAATGCCCCATACGATCAGGCTTGCACCAAATACCCATACAAAGATGGTTAAGGCACCGATAATCTGACCCGAGAAGCTCACACCATCGTTGGTGATAGGTACCAGTAACAGACCCAGTAAACCTACTGTACCGTGGACCGAAATCGCACCGACGGGATCGTCGATTTTCATCTTATCCAGCGCTACGATACTGAACACAACCAGTACACCGCCAATCGCACCGAAGATAGTCGCCTGTAAGGCAGTCGGTGTTGAAGGCTCAGCCGTGATTGCAACCAGACCCGCCAGCGCACCGTTTAACAGCATGGTTAAGTCAGCTTTACCGAACAACAGGCGAGCTGTAATAACCGCTGCCAGCGCACCACCAGCCGCCGCTGTATTGGTGTTCAGGAAAACCATGGCTACTGCGTTGGCACTGGCAATATCACCCAGTTTCAGCACTGAACCACCGTTGAAACCGAACCAGCCCATCCACAGGATAAATGTACCCAGTGTGGCTAATGGCAGGTTGGCACCTGGAATTGGATTAACCTGACCGTTGGCACCGTATTTACCCTTACGTGCACCCAGTAACAGTACACCGGCTAAAGCCGCAGCCGCACCGGCCATATGTACGATACCTGAACCCGCGAAGTCGGAGAAACCAAGATCACCCAGGTTGTACATGCCGAACACATCAGCACCGTTCCAGGTCCATGAACCTTCCATTGGGTAGATGAAACCGGTCATAACCACTGCGAATGCCATAAAGGCCCACAGCTTCATACGCTCAGCTACCGCACCGGAAACAATCGACATGGCTGTGGCAACAAACACCACCTGGAAGAAGAAGTCGGATGCATCAGCATAAACTGAACCGCC
>JBFFND010000080.1:0-8382 GCA_041563375.1 Gammaproteobacteria bacterium
GGAGTAAGTAATGAGACACGGTGATATTTCATCAAGTAATGATACGGTCGGTGTTGCGGTCGTAAACTATAAAATGCCTCGCCTGCATACAAAGGCAGAGGTACTGGACAACGCCAGAAAAATTGCCGATATGGTGGTGGGTATGAAGCAGGGTCTGCCGGGTATGGACCTGGTCATCTTCCCCGAATACAGCACCCATGGCATTATGTATGATGCAAAAGAAATGTATGCCACGGCATCGACGATTCCGGGCGATGAGACTGAAATTTTTGCCGAAGCCTGCAGAAAAGCTAACACCTGGGGTGTGTTTTCACTCACCGGCGAGCAGCATGAGGAGCATCCGAATAAAGCACCCTATAACACGCTGATTCTGATGAACAATAAGGGCGAGATTGTACAGAAGTATCGCAAGATCATGCCCTGGTGCCCGGTGGAAGGCTGGTATCCCGGTGATTGCACCTATGTGTCGGAAGGCCCGAAGGGTTTGATGGTCAGCCTGATTATCTGTGATGACGGTAACTATCCGGAGATCTGGCGCGACTGCTCAATGCGTGGTGCTGAATTGATCGTGCGCTGCCAGGGGTATATGTATCCATCAAAAGAACAGCAGGTTATTGTCGCCAAGGCCATGGCCTGGATGAATAACAGCTATGTGGCAGTGGCCAATGCGACCGGCTTTGACGGTGTCTATTCCTATTTCGGTCATTCCGCAATCGTCGGCTTTGATGGCCGTACCCTGGGGGAATGTGCAGAAGAAGAATACGGCATTCAGTATGCGGAACTGTCGGTGTCACAAATTCGTGATGCACGTAAAAACTGGCAGTCGCAGAACCACCTGTTCAAACTGTTACACCGTGGTTACACCGGCAAGATCAATTCCGGTGAGGCGCCGGAAGGTGTGGCGGAATGCCCCTATGAGTTCTACAAGACCTGGGTAAATGATCCGCAAAAGGCCAGGGATGATGTGGAAAACATTACGCGACGTACTGTCGGTACCGAGGAATGTCCGATTGACGGTATTCCCAATGAAAGTACCGACACCTCTCACAGTTAAGCTACACACTGGTTAGTGCGGGCCGGGAAAACTCCCGGACCGCATTCAACCATGACAGGCTCATGTCAGCTTCCCCGCCATCTTTGCAGTATCTGCAAACACATAAAAAATCAACCGAGCTCTATCTGCGTGCCTTCTGGAATCAGGGGTTTTATCTGCAGGCACAGCCAGAAACAGGCGAATCTGCACAGCCGCAGATCGGCAGCCGCATTCTGCTGGCAAAGAAGCGAATCTATCTTCCAGCACAACTGGCCATTCCTGCTAATGAAGCGCTGTATTACCGCGCAGCGGCAGTGCACGGTGCATTGCACAGTGTGTATCAAAGCCCGTTGTTCGATACCGCCGAACTTAAACTGTTACAACGGGTGATGATTGGCCTGGTGGAGGATTTGCGTATCGAGCAGCTGGCTATTCAACGTTTTGCCGGGCTGGAAAAATTGTTCCTGGCGTTTCATCAAAACGTTGATCCAGCAGTTCATTCGGCAGTGCAGTTAATGGCGCGGCTCTCCAGAAGCGTGCTGGATGAAAATTACCGCGATGATTCCGCCTGGGTCAATAAGGGCCGTGATTTAGTCGCCAATAATACCGCCCTGTTTGCCAATGCAGAGCTGTCCCGGGAAATTGGCTTGCAGCTTGCGAATGATATGGGTCAGATGCGCTTGCCGCTGAATGCCGGTCGCTTTGAGTCGATTATCCAATACCGCGATGATAACAGTTGCCTGTGGACGCAAACGCGTCAACAGCAACAACAGTCACTGGAAAACCAGTCGGCAAACAGCGCGGCACAAAATAAAAAATTACGTGAGCGAGTGGAGGGGCGAGAACTTGCGTTTTCCGAGTTTGATACAGGCCACCTCAATGCGCAGGATACAGGTCATCTGATTGATAATACCGGTGAAGGACTGGAATATATAAAGCATGAAGAGAAAACGACTGAAACCGTGACAGCCACCGCTGAATGGGATTACCGGACTCATATTTACAAGCAGAACTGGTGCCGCATTCATGTCAAGCTGGCGGAACAGAACGATCCAGAATTAATTGATCAACAACTGGCACGGTACAGGCATTTACTGGTGCATCTGCGTCACCTGGCAAAACAGTTACAGATGCAAAGAAGACAACGCACCAGTAAGCTGCTGGATGGCGATGAGCTGGATCCCGATCTGATGATTTCAGCGATGGTTGCGTTGCGCAGTGAAGCCATGCCGGATCCCCGTGTGTTTATGCGGGACGAACTGCATCACAGTAAATCACTGAGTATTTCGGTGCTGATGGATCTGTCCGAATCGACCAATGCATTGATTGAGGACGTGTCGGCATCGTCAGGGCAACGCATCTGCGAGTTAATGC
Source organism: Gammaproteobacteria bacterium (assembly GCA_041563375.1). Taxonomy (GTDB): domain Bacteria; phylum Pseudomonadota; class Gammaproteobacteria; order SZUA-229; family SZUA-229; genus SZUA-229. The sequence continues at coordinate 2,408 of JBFFND010000080.1, forward strand.
GTGATGCAGTGCTGTTACTGGGGGAGACCCTGAGTGCGGCAGATGAAAATTTCAGTATTGCCGGCTTTAATTCCGACGGTCGTCAGCGGGTCAATTTCATTGAATATAAACATGACAGCGAGCCGTTTTACCAGGTGCGAGATCGGCTGGCGGGTATCCAGGGGCGTTACTCGACCCGGCTGGGAGCGGCGATACGTTGTGCGGCATCGCGGCTGGCGCAACAGCCGGCAATGAAAAAAATCCTGCTGGTGATTACCGATGGCACACCTTCTGACATTGATGTATTTGATAGCGCCTATCTGCGACAGGACAGTCGACATGCCGTGGCCGGGCTGGCAGCGATGAATATACGCCCCTACTGCATTAACCTGGATCCGCAGGCGGCACAAAGCATCGCGCGTATTTTCGGCGCGGGCCATTACCAGACCCTGCAGCGCATCGAAGACCTGCCCCGTGTGCTGTCGGCGTTCTATCTTCGGCATGTGCGCCACTGAGGCACATAAAGCTGACTGGCAGTGGCCTGCCAGGGCAGGCATACTGGCTAGGCTTCGCCAAAGTGAAACTCGACGCATTCTGCCATATAATAGGCGGCTCACAGAGACAACGGATTATCCGCTAACCATTCCAACCATTATTCAGAGACGTATTCCATGTCAAAATCAAAAATTATCTACACAGATACCGACGAAGCCCCGATGCTGGCCACCTACTCATTGTTGCCCATTATCAAGGCCTATACCGCCGCTGCGGGTGTGGATGTGGAATCGCGGGATATATCTCTGGCGGGACGCATTATTGCCAACTTCCCGGACAGGCTCAGCGATGAACAGAAAATCGGCGATGCACTGGCCGAGCTGGGTGAGCTGGCGAAACAGCCCGCTGCAAACATTATCAAACTGCCCAATATCAGCGCCTCGGTGCCACAATTGAATGCCGCTATCAAGGAGCTGCAGTCACAGGGCTATGACATACCTGATTACCCGGCAGAACCGAAAGATGCCGCCGAGGAAGAAATCAAGGCGCGTTATGCCAGGGTGCTGGGCAGTGCAGTGAATCCGGTATTGCGTGAAGGTAACTCCGACCGACGCGTGGCCGGGCCGGTAAAAGAGTATGCGAGAAAAAATCCACACTCCATGGGTGAATGGTCGGCGGATTCAAAATCACAGGTTGCCAGCATGAGCGAAGGTGATTTTTATGGCAGCGAACAGTCGGTGGTTATGACCAGGGCAGACAGCCTGAAAATCGAACTGCTGGCAGATGATGGCAGTAAGCAGCTGTTAAAAGAAAAAACCGCGGTGCTGGAAGATGAAGTGATTGATGCGGCAGTAATGAATAAAAACAAACTGTGTGCGTTTTATGAAGAGCAGGCACAGCAGGCAAAACAGCAGGGCGTTCTGCTTTCGTTACATCTTAAGGCAACCATGATGAAAGTCTCGGACCCGATTATGTTTGGTCATGCGGTGAACGTGTATTACCGTGATGTATTTGCCAAACACGCAGACACGTTTGCAAAACTCGGCGTCAACACCCGCAATGGCCTGGGTGATGTGTATGCAAAAATCAGCAGCCTGCCGGATGCCGAACGCCAGCAGATAGAAGCGGATTTGCAGGCGGTGTATGAATCGCGTCCACCACTGGCAATGGTGGATTCAGACAAGGGCATTACCAATTTACATGTGCCCAGCGATATTATTATTGATGCCTCGATGCCGGCGGCGATTCGCTCTTCAGGCAAAATGTGGGGTGCAGATGGCAAACTGCATGACACCCGGGCGATGATTCCCGACCGCTGCTATGCCGGCATTTACCAGCAGGTGATAGATTTCTGCAAACAGCACGGTGCGTTCGATGTGACCACCATGGGCAGTGTCAGCAATGTGGGCCTGATGGCGCAGAAGGCCGAGGAATATGGTTCCCATGATAAAACCTTTGAAGTGCCCGCCAGTGGCAAGGTGCAGGTAAGTGATACGGCGGGTAATGTCTTACTGGAACATGCAGTTGAAGCCGGCGATATCTGGCGCATGTGCCAGACCAAAGACCTGCCGATTCGTGACTGGGTCAAGCTGGCGGTGAATCGTGCCAGGGCAACTGGCCAGCCGGCAATTTTCTGGCTGGATAAAAACCGTGGCCATGATGCCAACCTGATCAAGAAAGTTGAAGCATACCTCAAGGATCACGACACCAGCGGACTGGATATCCAGATTATGGCACCGGAGGATGCGATTAACGCCACCCTGTTACGGGTGAAGGCGGGCGAGGATACGATTTCGGTTACCGGCAATGTATTGCGTGATTATCTCACCGACCTGTTCCCGATTCTGGAGCTGGGTACCAGCGCAAAAATGCTGTCGATTGTGCCCTTGCTGGCCGGTGGTGGTCTGTTTGAAACCGGTGCCGGTGGTTCGGCCCCCAAGCATGTGCAGCAACTGGTGAATGAAAACCATCTACGCTGGGATTCGCTGGGCGAGTTCCTGGCACTGGCGGTATCGCTGGAAGACCTGGCGCAAAAACAGAAGAACCAGAGAGCACAGGTGCTGGCAGATGCGCTGGACAAAGCCAACTCGATGTTTCTTAACAGCAATAAATCGCCGTCGCGTAAAGTGGGTGAACTGGATACCCGCGGCAGCCACTTCTACCTGGCGCTCTACTGGGCGCAATGCCTGGCAGAACAGAAGGATGACGCAGAACTGCAGAAAACCTTTGCACCGATTGCGGAAAAACTCACCGCCAATGAAGCAAAGATTGTCGATGAGCTGAACTCGGCGCAGGGCGTGAAAGTAGACATCGGTGGTTATTACCATCCAGACCATGCGCTTGCCGCAAAGGTGATGCGCCCCAGTGCCACGCTCAATGCGGTGATAGACAGTCTTTAGTCTTTAGTCTTTAGTCGTTGGTCGTTCGTCATGCTTATGACTAAAGACCAACGACCCAGGACTAACGACTTTCTACCCACCAAGCAATCGATCCAGCGAACGATAACCAATCGCTTCGCTTAAATGCGTCGGGCTGATGTGTTCACTGTCATCCAGGTCGGCAATGGTGCGACTCATACGCAGAATGCGGTGATAGGCGCGGGCAGAGAGTCTGAGTTTTTGCATCGCCTGGTCAAGTATTTTTTCGCATCCACTATCCAGTTTACAGACCTCATCGGTTTCGCGACTGGATAACTGTGCGTTGGCCTTATCGCTGCGCTGAAGCTGGCGCTGGTAGGCGTGGTTGACCCTTCGCCGTACCTGTTCGCTGCTTTCGCCGCTTTGCGGCTGACGGTTGTTGAGTAGTGCACGATCCACCGCGGGCACTTCAATATGAATATCAATCCGATCCAGCAGCGGCGCGGAGATCCGTGCCCGGTGTTTGCGCTGTTGTTCCACTGTGCAATGGCACTGGGCTTTGCCATCACAGTGATAACCCTGTGGGCAGGGATTCATTGCCGCGATGAGCTGGAAGCTGGCGGGAAATTCTGCCTGACGTGCGGCGCGGGAGATGGTAATGCGACCGGTTTCCAGTGGCTCGCGCAATACATCCAGCGTGTGACGATCAAACTCGGTCAGCTCATCCAGAAACAGCACCCCGTGATGCGCCAGTGAAATTTCCCCCGGCCTGGGATTGCTGCCACCACCCACCAGTGCCACGCCGGAGGCGGTGTGATGCGGCGCGCGAAACGGTCGCTGCATCCAGTCGGCCAGATCAAATCCCTGATGGCTGATAGAACACAGTGCGGCACTTTCGATGGCCTGCTGTTCACTCAGTGGGGGCAGCAGTCCACACAGGCGTGAGGCAAGCATGGTTTTGCCAGTACCCGGTGGCCCCACCATCAGCAGGTTGTGGCGACCGGCAGCGGCGATCTCCAGCGCACGTTTGGCGCGTTGCTGACCTTTGACATCACCGAGATCAGCATGCCGGGGGCTGTGCGTGGGCAATTCCAGCTGTGGGGTTTGCAGTTCGTGTTGCTGGTGCAGAAACCGGCAGATTTCCAGCAGATGCTGCGCCTGGTACACCGCGGCATCTTTAATCAGCCTGGCCTGTTGTGCATCGCTGGCTGGCAGGATCAATGTGTGGTTTCGATCCCGTGCACCGATGGCGACGGGCAGGGCACCGCTCACTGCGCGCAGTTCACCGCTCAGTGCCAGCTCACCATGAAATTCCAGCTGGTCCAGTTGTGTATCGGGAATCTGTTGCGAGGCGGCAAGGATGCCAATCGCAATAGGCAGGTCATAACGGCCGCCTTCCTTGGGCAGATCGGCGGGTGCCAGGTTGACGGTGATTTTGCGCGCCGGAAATTCAAAGCCAGAGTTGATAATCGCGGCGCGTACCCGGTCCTTGCTTTCACGTACCGCCGCTTCCGGCAGGCCGACGATGGCCAGCGCGGGCAGGCCATTGGAAATATCAACTTCAACGCTGACCGGCAGCGGGGTGACACCATTCAGTGCCTGGGTATGGATGGTTGCAAGTGGCATGGAATCCTTTCCTGTGTGGCCCGCTGGCGCGGGTCTTTATCCTTCGGTTATGGTTGATCGATTTTGCGGATTAACTCGTCCAGTTGTTGTTCCAGTTGCTGTAATTTCTGCTGACTGCGTTGCAGCAGTGCAGTCTGTACATCGAATTCTTCCCGGCTGACCAGGTTCATATCACGCAGAGCGCTTTCCAGCAGTGCGCGGGCATTATTGTCGAGGTCGTCCTTTAACACCCGTACCCCTTCGGGCAGATTTTGCGCAAGCCGTTCGGCCAGTTTGCTTAAGGTCTGGTTATCTATCATCACGATCACATTACATTACATGGGAATCTGAGTTTAACGTATTTTTACTGCACCTGCCTTGTGCACAGAAGCGCACCGAAACAGTGCGGTTACGCTAAATATAGCTCGAAAGCAGTGCATGGTGGCTTTCCTGCTCGCTCAATAAACCCTGAAATGCTGGGTAGTTCACTGAATTATAAGCCATTTTTTCATTTGGCATGGCTGCTGCTACGCATAAGCCACGTAACGCGAGTAATTAAGATTAACAGCTTGAATCGAGGGGGAATCGCCTATGCAAAAACACAGCATACAGAAAATGCAGTTAGCGCAGGGTCCATCATCCGCAATGTATGACTAACCTGGGCACTCAAAACCCCTCGGCCGGATTGAGAGTCGTGTTTTGAAAACTCGTAACTAGACGCTTATCAGATTCTGATAAGAAAATTTTAAAGCAGATCATAAAACGATTTGTAAACAAGGTGATTAATATGAAATTAATTTCTGCAATTATTAAGCCCTTTAAGCTGGACGATGTGCGTGAAGCGCTATCCGATATCGGCGTACAGGGTATAACCGTTACCGAGGTAAAAGGCTTCGGTCGACAGAAGGGGCACACCGAGTTGTATCGTGGTGCCGAGTATGTTGTGGACTTTCTGCCCAAGGTGAAACTTGAGGTGGCGGTTGATGACGAGATCGTTGAGCAGGTTATTGAAACTGTTCGTGGCGCGGCGAATACCGGCAAGTTTGGTGATGGCAATATCTTTGTCTATCCGGTTGAGAAGGTTATTCGTATCCGTACAGGCGAAAGCGGCCCTGAGGCGCTTTAACACAGAACTAAAGAGGGTATGTAAGTGGAAAATCAAATTTTCGAACTACAGTATGCAATGGACACCTTTTACTTTTTGGTGTGCGGCGCATTAGTTATGTGGATGGCCGCCGGCTTCGCAATGTTAGAAGCAGGTCTGGTTCGTTCTAAAAATACAACAGAAATTCTGACCAAAAACGTAGCGCTATTTGCCATTTCAACCGTGATGTACATGGTGTGTGGTTACGCGATTATGTATGGCGGTGGTGTATTTCTTTCTGGCATTGCCGGTGGAGAAACACTGGTCGCCAAAGAGGACATCTTCGGTCTGGGCGATGTCGCGGACCACCGTGATGAGTGTTTCGAGACGCGCGGCAAATGCGGCGACGTCGTGGGTCACATGGAGACTGTCGATCGGGGCGATATCGAAGCCCC
>JBFFND010000081.1:0-8380 GCA_041563375.1 Gammaproteobacteria bacterium
GTTAAACCAGTTAATGCAAACAGCATCAGTTGCAGGGCGCCTGTTTATGGGGCTGGTACTCAGCGTATCATTGACCCTCGGTGCGGCGGTACCCCATGTCAGCCTCGCGGACGCTAGTCGTGAGTATCAGCTCAAGGCTGCCTATTTACTGAACTTTGCCCGTTTTGTGTACTGGCCTGAGCAGCCATCTGAGTTGGACAGCTCACCCTTTACTATCTGTGTGTACGGTGAAAATCCTTTCGACGGCGCATTAAATAAACTTTCCAGCAAACAGATTAATAATAGGCCAATCGAAATACGTTTGCTTGCGCAGGGAAAAGCAGATCCACAGTGCCAGATTGCTTTTTTTCCTGAGACTGCACAGCCGATTTACGCCGCAATAAAGCAACAGCTTCCGTCTCATGTGCTCACTGTTAGTGAATACGATGGATTCTGTGAAGACGGTGGCATGATTGAATTTATTCAGGTGAACAATAAGATTCGCTTTGAAATTAATCTCACCAGTAGCACAGAACATGGCATTAAATACCGTTCGCAATTGCTTGAAGTGGCGGAGCGGTTACGATGACAGTGTTGAGGCACATCAGTATCAAAAGCAAATTGCTGATGGTTTATATCACCATTACCGGGCTTATTCTGACCTCGGCCTTCTTTATTATTATGCGCATGGAACAGACCAGTACTCGACAGAATGTAACGTCCGGACTGGCCGTGGTGGGTGAGATTGTAGCCGACCGCTGTGCCGCGTCAGTCGCCTTCTCCGATGTGCAATCAGCTAACAGTAATTTACGCGCACTGCGCTCACATGAGTCAATTGTTTATGCCTGTATCCGTACAGATGCTAACCAGCCGTTTGCGCAGTATGTAATCGATAGTGGCGAGCAATATAAATGCGATGATTACAGCCTTGAAAACACTACCCGTTTCGATGGTAACTATGTCGATATATACAAGCCAATATTGCTGGAAGGCCAGGCGATTGGCATGCTGCAGGTTAAAGCGTCACTGGATGAGCTAAATGCGCGCCTGATGGAAAGCGCTAAGCTGTCGTTTGTGATTTTCGCCGGTTTGATGCTGATTGCAGCTTTTCTGTCAAGAAAACTGATGAGTATGGTGACTGAGCCAATTACCCGGCTTAAGGATATTGCGCAGAGTATAACCGAGAAAAAGAACTACGATCTGCGCATGGAACAGGTATCTAATGACGAAGTGGGTGTGCTGGTTAATTCATTTAATAAAATGCTGGATCAGATAGCAGCGCGTGACCGGGCGCTTAATGAGGAAAAAGAAAAAGCTGAAATTTCAGCGCTATCTGCAAAGCGTCATGCCAGTGAAACCGAGCAAATGAACATAGAGCTGGAAAAGGAAATTGGTGAGCGGCTGCGGGTTGAAAAAGAACTGCAGGAGCTGAATGAAACACTGGAAGAGAAAGTGCAGGAACGCACGCTGGAACTCAAACAGCTGAATGAAAAGATAGGCGATATAGCACGCAGTGCCGGCATGGCTGAAGTTGCCAGTGGTGTGTTGCATAACGTGGGCAATGTATTAAATAGTGTCAATGTCTCCGCATCGGTGATGCGGGAGCAGGTGAGGAAATCGAAAGCAGAGAATCTGGATCGGCTGGTTAATCTTATGCAGCAGCATCAGGGTGATCTGGCGGAGTTTATCAGTCATGATGAAAAGGGCAGGCAAATACCCAAGTTTATTGCACTGCTGGCGGAACAGCTGGCAGAGGAGCGAAGTATTTTGTTCAAGGAGCTGGATGAGCTGGCAAACAATATCGACCATATTAAGAATATCATCAGTATGCAGCAGTCCTATGCGGGGAGCTATGGTGTAAGAGAAAAGGTCAAACTCAGTGATCTGGTTGAGGATGCTTTGAAAATAAATCTACAGGAAGTAAATCGGCATAACATCAAGGTGGAAAGGCAGTATGATGAAACGCCACTAATCTATGCAGACAAGCACAAGTTGCTGCAGATTATTATTAACCTGATCAGTAATGCAAAAAATGCGTTAAAAGAAAAAGCAGATCAGAATCGCCTGCTACAGATTATGATTCATAAGAGCGGATCGCAGGCAGTGATTGAAATCAAGGATACGGGTGTTGGTATAGCAGCGGATGACATGCAGCATCTGTTTGAATATGGATTTAAGCGGCGTCAGGGTGGTCATGGTTTTGGTCTGCATCACAGCGCGCTGGTCGCCAATGAGCTGGGCGGACGTATCAAAGTATACAGTGATGGACCTGGCCATGGTGCGACCTTCCAGTTGTTTGTGCCTCTGGACGAGAAGGTGGTAGCAGCGTGACCGAGCTCAAAAACGAATTTGATAACCGCAGAATTCTGATTATTGATGATGATGCACGCATTCACGAAGATTTTCGAAAAATTCTCGGTGAAAAAACCGTGTCCAGTGAATTCGATCAGCTGGAAGCCGTGCTGTTTTCTGATGAACAGGCCAGCAGTGCAGGTATTCACTATGAGCTCGAGTCCGCTTACCAGGGGGAGGAAGGTTACCAGAAGGTCGTCAAGGCCCAGCAGCAGGGTCGGCCCTATGCCATGGCCTTTGTTGATATGCGGATGCCACCGGGCTGGGATGGCCTGGAAACCATCAAGCAGGTATGGAGTGTCGACTCACAAATCCAGCTGGTTATCTGTACGGCCTATTCGGATTATTCCTGGAATGAAGTGCTCTATCATCTGGGTGCATCGGATCGTCTGATTATCCTTAAGAAACCATTCGACATGGTTGAAGTGCAGCAAATCGCTACGGCACTGACCACCAAATGGCGCCTGAGTTGTGAAAGCATGTCACGATTGCGTCAGGTCGAGGAGTCGGAAGAAAAATACCGTGCGGTTGTCGATAGTGTAGAAGATGCGATTATGACCCTGGATGCACAGGGTAATATTCTGTTTGTGAATCACAATCCATGGCACATGATTAACCAGGCGGTGGGGCAAAATTATTATGCCGGTATAAAGGATGAATATCGCAGTAAAGTAATCGATTCGGTAAACCAGGTATTTAGCACCGGCCAGCAGAGGAATATCGAATATGCTGCGCAGGGTGAAGACAATCACACCGTCTGGTCAGAGGGTAGAATTTCACCTTACTATAAAGATAACAAGGTGGTTGCTGCCACCCTGGTGGCGAGTAATATTTCTGCGCGTAAGGAACTTGACTGGCAACTGCGGCATGACGAATTGACCGGGCTGGCCAATCGTGCCTACTTTCTGAGCTATCTTGAAACCTGTCTGAAAAAACGTCAAACCTCGCAGGTATTTGCGGTTCTCTTTGTGGATCTTGATCATTTCAATCTCACCAATGACTGTTTTGGCCATGAGGTGGGCGACAAGCTGCTGGTGCAGGTCGCAAAACTGCTAAGTAAACATATTGAGCAGGATGAAATGCTGGCCCGACTGGGTGGTGATGAGTTTGCCATGTTGAAGTGTGCAGATAATGGGAAGCAGGAGCTGGAATCGTTTATTTCACTGATTCGCGAATTACTCGCGCAGGCAGTGCAGGTAGATGGGTTTGATATTTATTCATCCGCCAGTATTGGCGTGGTGATCATTGATGAACCTAATCTTAGCGCCAATGACCTGTTACGTGATGCGGATGCTGCGCTCTATCATGCAAAGTCAAAAGGGCGTAACCGTCATGAGTACTTTGATCAGGAAATGCGTAAACGTGTTGTGCAGCGTGTTCAACTGGGTAATGAATTGCGTGAAGCAATCAGCCAGGATCAGTTTGAGGTCTATTACCAGCCCATGGTGGGTCTTGCAGCGGAAAAACTGCTGGGTTTCGAGGCATTGATTCGCTGGCATCATCCGCAGAAAGGTATGGTGCCACCTGATGAGTTTATTCCCGTGGCAGAGGAGACCGGGCTGATTTTTTCTATCACTCGTATGGTGCTGGAAAAAGTGTGTCGTCAACTGGCGCTATGGAATAAGCAGGGCCTGCCGGATATAAAAATATCGGTTAATTGTTCGGCCAGGGATTTTAATGAAGGCAAGCTCAAACAGACTATCCGTGACGTGGTAGAAGCGAATAGTATAGATATTAATCGGCTGGCACTGGAGCTGACAGAAAGCAGTATCATGGAGGATGTTGAAAGCTCGATGCAGACCATGCGCGAGCTGAGCGAGATGGGGGTGAGCGTTTCCATTGATGATTTTGGTACCGGCTATTCATCATTCAGTTACCTGAAACAGTTTGCTATTGCCAAGCTGAAAATAGATCGTGAATTTATCCGTGATATTCCGCATAACCAGGACGATGCGGCCATTGTTGAGGCGATTATCGCCATGGCTAAACGGCTGAAAATCCGCGTGGTGGCGGAAGGCGTTGAAACACGGGAGCAGCTACAGTTTCTGCAGAATGCCGGTTGCGACATAGTGCAGGGTTATTTGCTGGGCAGGCCCATGCCTGAGGGGCAGGCTGGTCTCTGTCTCCAGGATGATGCCTGGTTGCGCGAACACCTGTAATTGTGCCGGTAGGGCCTGCGCTGTTATAAAACCAGAGTATAAAGGTTTTTTAGCCTGTCGCTTGAGTGTAAAATAGCCAGCGATTAGCAGAAGGCATTACCCCGAATTAATTTATGAAAAAAACCAGGCATAGCTCCAGCAGCAACCCGTCACCCGAAGACAGGCTCTACGCCACGCCCCGTGAGGCCATTACCCAGTTTGTATTTGATGAGTCCGTTGCCAGTGTGTTCGAGGATATGATCGGCCGCTCGGTACCTGGCTACAGTACACTGCTGTCGATGTTTCCGGTACTTTCCCGTTATTTTGTTAAAGCAGATAGTCGTTGCTACGATCTGGGCTGTTCGCTGGGTGCTTCTACACTGGCAATGCAACAGGGCATTGATCAGGCCAATGTCGAAATTTACGCTATCGATAATTCTGCGGCCATGGTGGAAAAATGCCAGCAATTGATGCAGCAACACGCTGCGAACTGCGATATCCGGGTGCAGCAGGCCGATATCTGTGATGTCGAGATTAGCAATGCCTCGATGGTGGTGATGAACTTCACCCTGCAGTTTATTGCCGAATCAGCACGAAGTCGGTTGATCGAAAAAATATACCAGGGCATGAACAAGGGTGGGGTGTTTGTGCTGTCGGAAAAAATCAAACACGAAGATGCTGTAGAGGAAGAACGTATTGTCTCGCTGCATCACGCTTTTAAAAAAGCCAACGGCTACAGTGAGCTGGAAATAAGCCAGAAGCGCAGCGCGCTGGAGAATGTATTGCGCCCGGAAACCGTGGCGCAGCATCTACAGCGCCTGAAGTCGGCAGGCTTTTCTGAATGTTTTGTCTGGTTCCAGAGCTTTAATTTTGTCTCGATTCTGGCTATTAAGTCTGGCAATTAAAAATGCAACTGACGCAACTGCATAAACTGCTCAAGGATACCCCACTGGAAGTCTGGAGTGATTTGCTGGAACAGCAGGTTCAGAACCGACTCAGTGTGGAAAATTTCGGCAAACTGGAGCAATGGCAGCAGGCGGTTGATGGCCTGCCGAATCTGCCTGCGGGGAAAGTTGAACTGAATGCCGATAGCGTAAGCGTATTTTCGACGCAGGCGCTGAGCGAGCAGCAACAGAGTGAGCTGAAGCAACAGCTCAAACAGCTGATGCCCTGGCGTAAAGGGCCGTACCATCTGCACGGGGTGGATATAGATACCGAGTGGCGCTCCGATTATAAATGGCAACGTATTCAGCCATACATACAGCCATTGCAGGGTAAAACGGTGCTCGATGTGGGCTGTGGCAACGGTTACCACAGCTGGCGTATGCGAGGCATGGGTGCTGAGCTGGTAATTGGCATCGATCCTTCGGCATTGTTTGTGATGCAGTTTGCCGCAGTTAAACATTTTATGGGTGAGCAGAATGTGTTTGTGCTGCCGCTGGGTATAGAAGATATGCCGGATAATCTGCATGCTTTCGATACCGTGTTTTCCATGGGTGTTTTCTATCATCGCCGCTCGCCGGTAGATCATCTTTACCAGTTGCGTCACTGTTTGAAACCCGGAGGTGAACTGGTGCTGGAAACGCTGGTCATTGAAGGTGATGAAAACCAGGTACTAATGCCGGAGGATCGTTACGCACAGATGCGTAATGTCTGGTTTATCCCCAGCGCTGCAGCGATGCTAAAGTGGCTGGCGCGTTGTGGTTACAGGAATATCCGGCTGGTTGATCAGACCCTGACCACGATAGAGGAACAGCGATCCACCGAGTGGATGACATTTCACTCACTGCAGAACTTTCTTGATGCTAACGATCATACAAAAACCATTGAAGGTTACCCGGCGCCATTGCGCGCTACGTTTATTGCCGAGGCACCATAAATGCAGATAAAGGCGCTGTATAAACGCAGCTTTCTGTTGCGTTTAATGCTCAATGTTGTGCTGCTATTGCTGGTGTATTTTGCAGTCAGGGCCTGGCAGACAGCAGATGTTGTCAGGGGCCAGGCGCCGCTGTTCAGTGCAGCCACCCTGCAGGATCAAGGCTTTGTGCTGAAAAATTACCGGGGTCATCCGTTGCTGCTACATTTCTGGGCTCCCTGGTGTCCAGTCTGTCGACTGGAAGGTGATTCGGTGGCCAGCGTCGCGCAAGATTATCAGGTGATGAGCGTGGCTAGCTGGACAGCATCAGCTGAGGAAGTGCATGCTTACCTGCTCGAGCATTCATTGCAGATGCCAGTGATATTCGATGAAAAAAATCAACTGGCCGCGCTGTATAAAATTAATGCGGTCCCCACCAGCCTGTTTATCGATAGCGATGGCATGATACGGTATATCGAACAGGGCTATACTTCGGAATGGGGCATGCGCCTGCGTTTATGGTGGCTGTCGCTGCGCGATTAGCCACATCAAGTTGGGAGTGTTATATGCACGATATGCTGATTGAAGAACGCGAAGTGGACAGCCTGCCGGGGCTGTTTCGGGCCCGACTGGAAAAAACACCGGATGCCATGGCCTATCGTCAGTATGATGTGGCGAGCCAGAAATGGACACAAACCAGCTGGCGTGAAATGGCCAATGAAATTGCGCGCTGGCAGGCCGCCTTTATCAAAGACGGTTTACAGGCGGGTGATAAGGTTGCGGTCATGCTCAGAAACAGCCGTGATTGGGTGGTGTTCGATCAGGCTGCACTGGGGCTGGTGACTGTGCCCCTCTACGTTGACGATCGCGCGGACAACGTGGCCTATATTATTAATCACGCGGAAGTCAAACTGCTGTTCGTGCAGGACAAGCTGCAATGGAAGCAACTGGTGGATGTGGATATCGATCTCGGCGGTCTACAACGCATTATCAGTATCAGGCGCATTTCCGAAGATGATGAACCGGATGATCCGCGACTTGAATCGCTGTGCGACTGGGTGTTCGGCTTGTCCGCTGAACTACAGTGCAAGGAAGGTGCTGCGGATGATCTGGCCAGTATCGTTTATACATCGGGTACCACCGGCCGCTCCAAAGGTGTAATGCTGTCACATCGTAATATTCTCTCCAATGCCTTTGCCTCAGCATCCTGCACACAGTGGCAGGAGGGTGAGCGTTTTCTGTCGTTTTTACCCCTGTCACATATGCTGGAACGCACTGCTGGATATTACATGCCGATGATTATGGGGGCCGAAGTGATTTATGCGCGTTCAATCGCGCAGCTTGCGCAGGATTTGCAAGCGGTCAAGCCCACCACGCTGGTTTCAGTGCCGAGAATTTATGAGCGGGTGTATGCAAAAATTCAGGATGGCCTGAAGCAAAAATCAGCAATCGCCAGAACACTGTTCCACATGGCGGTTGATGTGGGCTGGCATCGATTCCAGTGGCAACAGGGTCGCGCGCGCTGGCATCCGAAATTACTGATGTGGCCAGCACTGAACAAACTGGTGGCGTCAAAGGTGCTGGAAAAACTTGGCGGTGAATTGCGCATCGCGGTGTGCGGTGGTGCGGCACTGTCTGAAGAGGTTGCCCGCCTGTTTATCGGCCTGGGTCTGCCACTGGTGCAGGGTTATGGTTTAACCGAATCCAGTCCGGTGGTCTGTGTGAATCGGCTGGATGATAATATTCCGTCGAGTATCGGCCGTGCTTTACCGGGTACCGAAATTCGCATTGGCGAGAAAGATGAACTGCAAAGCCGTGGCCCCTGCAGCATGCTGGGTTACTGGAAAAACGAACAGGCAACAAAAGACAGTTTTAGCGAAGATGGCTGGCTTAAAACCGGTGATAAGGCGCGCATTGATAGCGATGGTCATGTATATATTACCGGTCGCCTGAAAGACATACTGGTGCTGGCAAATGGTGAAAAAGTATCGCCCGGTGATATGGAGCTGGCAATAGCACTGGATTCATTATTTGATCAGGTGATGGTGATCGGTGA
>JBFFND010000082.1:0-8358 GCA_041563375.1 Gammaproteobacteria bacterium
CACTTGCCCGCAAAAAGCGCGGGTTCCCAAAAATGCTATGAAACGGTATTTTGCATTGGATAAGTTTATTGATTGAACTGTCTTCGTTGCCGGGTCGTGCTGGAAAGCCCTTCGGGCCTATCATCACTCCCCCATAAAATTTATATAGGCACGTCCTGTGATTTTGCCCCTGCGTAGAAAGCATTTTCGGCAAGTGACAGGGAAAAGGGTTCCAGTCCCGTAATTTATGAGACTATTAGTGAGGGAATGCGGATGGTTTTACTCTAGCGTCAAATTATCCACAATATTTGCGTTAATTCGCGTTCATTTGCGGACTTAAATCGGTACCAGGAGAACAGGCTTCGCTAGATCCCACTCTGCGGCACATTCAATTGTGATTTATCCCTCAATCTGGCAGGGGTAAATTTCTCATTTTGTGTGCTTTGCTGTACATTCACTGCTATTCATCAACTGATAAAAATCCAAAGCGAGATATTTCGATGCAACGCTCAATTTATATCCGGCTGCTGGCCCTTTGCCTGATGCTGTTTAGCCTGAATGCAGTCGCCAGAGATGTGCGTTATGTAAGTGATGATCTCACCATCCCGATGCGTACCGGCACCACCTTTAATCATAAAATTTTAAAGTTTCTTAACAGTGGGTTGGCGGTTGAGGTGCTGGAAACCTCGGATGATGGACACCATGTGCGCATTGCCCTGGTTGAAGATCCGGAGAATACCGGCTGGGTTAAGTCTGAGCTGTTGATGTCCCAGCCCAGTGCCCGTGACCAGTTGCAGCAGGTTCAACAGAAAAACCAGTCACTGCTGGAACAGCAGGCGGAGCTAAAACAGCAGATAGCCGCACTGAAGAAAAAGGAAAATGAACTGGCGCAGGTGAAAAGTACACTGGCGCAGTTGCGTGAAAGTGCAGCGGAGCCGATTCGTGTGGCAGAGGAAAACTTGCAGCTCAAGCAGGAACTGGCCGATGCAAGGGCAACCAGTGAAAGTCTGCGCAGTGAGAATGCCTTTCTGGCAGATGACAGCCTGAAACACTGGTTTCTAATCGGCGGGGCGGTGTCCATTGGCAGTTTGCTGCTGGGGCTGTTGATTACCCGCATTAACTGGAAAAAGAAAAACAGCTGGGCCGGTACTTTCTAGGGGTGCCGCCCGCTGGATTTCTAAACAGTTGTAATTTCATGCGGCACTGGCTAGACTTGCCGCAACACACTGTTATTCAAACACTTTTTAACCTGTTTAATCAGGCCTGTGTATGTCTGATTAAATTACCACGTGGCCTTACGTATGGGTCACCACTGTAGCCAGGAGCCAATATGCCGGTTATTACCCTGCCTGACGGGAGTCAGCGCACCTTTTCATCCCCTGTTTCTGTTTATGATGTTGCTGCCGAAATCGGCCCCGGACTGGCCAAGGCCATGCTGGCGGGCAAGGTCAATGGTGAGCTGGTGGATGCCGCCTATGTGATGGACGATGACGCCGAGCTGGCGATTATCACCGACAAGAATGAAGAAGGTCTGGAGATAATCCGCCACTCCGCCGCGCATTTGCTGGCGCAGGCGGTGAAGCAGCTCTACCCCAGCGCGCAGATCACCATTGGCCCGGTGATTGACGATGGCTTCTACTACGACATCGATTACGAAGAAAGCTTCGGCCCGGAAGATCTGCAGAAAATTGAGCAGAAGATGGCCGAGCTGGCGAAAGAAGACTACAAGGTCAGCCGTTCGGTCAAAAGCCGCGACGAGGCGGTAAAGTTTTTCCGTGATATGGGCGAGGAATACAAGGCGCAGATTATCGAGGATATACCGGCAGATCAGGCGCTGTCGCTCTACACACAGGGTGAATTTACCGACCTGTGCCGTGGCCCCCACGTGCCCAGCACCGGCAAGATCAAGGCCTTCAAGCTGACCAAGCTGGCGGGTGCCTACTGGCGCGGCGACTCCAATAACAAGATGCTGCAGCGTATTTATGGCACCGCCTGGGCTGACAAGAAGCAGCTCAAGGCCTATCTCAAGCGCATTGAAGAAGCAGAAAAGCGGGATCACCGCAAAATCGGCAAGCAGCTGGGGCTGTTCCACACCCAGGAAGAAGCACCGGGCATGGTGTTCTGGCACAAGGATGGCTGGGACCTTAATCTGACGATTCAGCAGTATATCCGTAATCGCCTGCGAGACCACGGCTACCAGGAAATCAATACGCCCCAGGTGGTGGATCGCAGCCTGTGGGAAAAGTCCGGCCACTGGGACAAGTTCAGCGAGATGATGTTTACCACCCACTCTGAAAGTCGGGATTACGCGGTCAAGCCGATGAACTGTCCGTGCCATATCCAGGTGTTCAACCAGGGGCTTAAATCCTACCGTGACCTGCCACTGCGCCTGGCGGAATTCGGCTCCTGCCACCGCAACGAGCCCTCCGGCACGCTGCATGGCCTGATGCGGGTACGCAACTTCGTGCAGGACGATGCGCATATCTTCTGCACCGAAGAGCAGCTGCAGGATGAGGTTTCGGACTTTATCGACCTGACCTATGACGTGTACCGTGACTTCGGCTTTGACAATATCGAAATTGCGCTGTCCACCCGCCCGGAGCAGCGTGTGGGTTCGGACGAAATCTGGGATGCGGCGGAAAAGGCGCTGGCGGATGCACTCAGCGCCAAGGGCATAGAATACAAGCTGCAGCCGGGTGAGGGTGCGTTTTACGGACCGAAGATCGAATTCACCCTGAAAGACTGCCTGGAGCGTGGCTGGCAGTGCGGCACCATGCAGGTGGATTTCTCCATGCCGGGTCGGCTGGATGCGCAGTATGTGGCGGAAGATGGTAGCCGCAAGGTGCCGGTGATGCTGCATCGTGCCATTCTGGGCTCGGTCGAGCGTTTTATCGGTATTCTGATCGAGCATTATGAGGGTAAATTCCCGCTCTGGTTGAGCCCGATGCATGCCGTAATCATGAACATTACCGACAAACAGGCCGAATTTGCGCAGAAAGTTGAAAAAATGCTGCATAAACGTGGGTTTAAGGTGAAAGCGGACTTGAGAAATGAGAAGGTAGGCTTTAAAATCCGCGAGCATACATTGCAGCGTGTTCCCTACATGTTGGTCATTGGTGACCGGGAACTGGAAAATCAGAGTGTGGCCGTGCGTTCACGAAGCGGCGAGGATCTTGGCAGTATGAGCGTTGACGCGTTCGCTGACCACCTCGCAGACGCGATCGAGAAGCACGGTCTCGCTATTTCGGAGGAATAAAACAATCGCAGCTGACAAGAAGAAAACTCTCATAAACGACAAGATCACCTACCCGGAGGTACGTGTGATTGATGATCAGGGAGAGCAGCTAGGCATCATGAGTTCTGCTGATGCACTGGCAAAGGCCGGTGAACTGAACCTGGACCTGGTAGAGGTATCACCGAATGCGACCCCCCCGGTTTGTCGTATTATGGATTACGGCAAATTCAGGTTTGAAGCGAAAAAGCAGCTAAACCTGAACAAAAAGAAAACCAAGCAGGTACAGGTGAAGGAAATTAAATTCCGTCCACGTACTGAAGAAGGCGACTACAACACCAAAGTTAGAAAACTGCGGGAGTTCCTGGAAAAGGGTGACAAGATCAAGGTGACACTGCGTTACCGGGGGCGTGAATTTGCCCATCAGGAGCTGGGACTTGAATTACTCAAGCGCGTCAGCGCCGATCTGGATGAATACGGCACGGTCGATCAGATGCCGAAAATGGAAGGTCGCCAGATGGTGATGATGATGTCACCGAGAAAATCCAAGGCCTAGTCAATGTACTAGTCGCTGTAAAAGATCTGCCGGTTTGCAATAGCTGGCCATGGTTAACCAGGGTTTCCATGTAATGTGGTAACACATTAAAACCCGGAAATAATCACCTTGCATCCGCTGTTAACTCCTTAACAGTTGGGACTGGGTTTTTTAAAGCATTATTTTGGAGTAAACAATGCCAAAGATGAAAACTAACCGCGGCGCTGCAAAGCGATTCCGCAAAAACGGATCGGGCGGCTTCAAGCGCGGCCAGTCATTCCGTCGTCATATTCTGACCAAAAAGTCTACCAAACGTAAGCGTCATTTACGTGAACCTTCACAGGTTGCCAAGTGCGATGTTCGCATGGTTAACCGTATGTTACCTTACGTATAGGAGTCTGAATCATGGCAAGAGTTAAACGTGGTGTTCAGGCGAGAGCTGCACACAAGAAAATAATGAAGAAGGCGAAGGGTTATTACGGTGCACGTAGTCGTGTTTATCGTGTAGCTCATCAGGCTGTCATTAAAGCAGGTCAATATGCGTACCGTGACCGTCGTGTTAAGAAACGTGAGTTCCGCAAACTGTGGATCACCCGTATCAATGCAGCCGCGCGTATGTTCGACATGTCATACAGCCGCTTTATGGATGGTTTAAACAAAGCTGACATCAGCCTTGACCGTAAAGTGCTGGCAGACATCGCTGTGCATGATATCGATGCGTTTGGTCAGTTAGTTGAAGCAGCTAAAGCTGGCCTTACAAAAGCAGCGGCATAATTTTAGTTTTTAATTTTTAGCTTTACGGCTGGAAATGCGACTAATCTTAGAAAGGGAAAGGCCAGTGTCTTTCCCTTTTTTTATGTACAGGATGTACGGTATTCCGCGGGAGACAGGGATGTCGGTAGCGGTTATGTACAGGAAGTGCGGTATTTTAAAGTCGTTAGTCGTTAGTCGTTAGTCTTTTGTCTTTTGTCTTTTGTCTTTAGTCTGACGAAGGACTAACGACTAAAGACTTTATTGTGCCGGCAATACCCCGGCTTTCATTTTATAACCAAACAGAAAACGGTACTTATCGTGGCTGACTTACAAGATGTATTAAAACTGGCGCAACAAGCAGTTGCAGATGCGGGCGACCTGCAGACACTGGACGAGGTTCGGGTGCAGTACCTGGGAAAGAAAGGTGAGTTTACCGCACAGTTAAAACAACTCGGCCAGCTACCGGCAGAAGAACGCAAAGCCGCCGGGCAGCAAATCAATGACGCCAAGCGCGCCTTCCAGGAAGTGCTGGAACAGCGCAAGCAGGCGCTGGAATCGGCGCAGCTGAATGCGCAGCTGGCGGCGGATACGGTGGATGTCAGCCTGCCGGGTCGCGGACAGAAGCCGGGTGGCCTGCACCCGGTGAGCCGTACCATGCTGCGTATTAAGGAACTGTTTAGCGGGCTGGGTTTCGATGTGGCGGAAGGTCCGGAAATTGAAGACGATTTCCATAACTTCGAAGCGCTGAATATTCCGTCCCATCATCCGGCGCGTGCCATGCACGATACCTTTTACTTTGATGCCAGTACATTGCTGCGCACCCATACCTCACCGGTACAGGTGCGCGCCATGGAAAGCAGTGAGCCGCCATTGCGTTTGATTGCACCGGGACGGGTGTACCGCTGTGACTCCGATCTGACCCACACGCCGATGTTCCACCAGGTGGAAGGCTTGATGGTGGATACCGATGTCAGCTTTGCCGATTTAATGGGCACGCTGGATCGTTTTTTACGCCTGTTTTTTGAAAATGAAAAATTGCAGACACGTTTTCGCCCATCCTACTTTCCCTTCACCGAGCCCTCATCCGAGGTGGATATCCAGTGCGTGATGTGCGAAGGCGAGGGCTGCCGGGTGTGCAGCCACACCGGCTGGCTGGAAGTGCTGGGTTGCGGCATGGTGCACCCTGAAGTATTCCGCCATGTGGGCATAGATAACGAAAAATTCACCGGCTATGCCTTCGGCATGGGGGTAGAGCGCCTGGCGATGTTGCGTTATGGCGTGAATGACCTGCGCCTGTTTTTTGAAAACGACATCAAGTTCCTGAAACAGTTTGCCTGACGACAAAACGCAACGCGCATGGCCAGGTAATGGCCGAAAAATAACATCGATAAAGCGGCGAACAGAAACGCTTTAATTTAGTTTAAATCCGTTATTACGGATCAAGGGTTTGATTGATGAAAATCTCGCAAAACTGGTTACACGAGTGGGTAAATCCTCAGGTAAGCACCGAGGACTTTTGTGCAAAAATCACCATGGCAGGGCTGGAAGTTGATTCGGTCGAGCCGGCTGCCGGTGACTTTAGCAACATCGTGGTGGCACGGGTCAAGTCGGTGGAAAAACACCCGGACGCAGACAAGCTCAATGTCTGCCAGGTGGATACCGGCGCAGAGCAACTGCAAATCGTCTGTGGTGCCGCCAATGTGCGTGAAGGGCTGGTGGTCGCCTGTGCAAAAATCGGTGCGGTTTTGCCCGGCGATTTCAAAATCAAGAAATCAAAGCTGCGCGGCGTCGAATCCTTTGGCATGTTGTGTTCGGAAAAGGAAATGGGCCTGGCAGAGCAGGCGGATGGCCTGATGGAGTTACCGGACAATGCACCCATCGGCGATGATATCCGTGAATACCTGGGGCTGGACGACACCATTATCGAGGTTGATCTGACCCCCAATCGCAGTGACTGCCTGAGTGTGGCCGGTGTCGCCCGGGAAGTGGCTACGCTCTATCAATGTGAAATGAATGCCCCGCAAATCGCCGACGTGGCGGCAGATATCGATGATGTGCTGCCACTGGCTGTCTCGGCCAGTGAAGCCTGCCCGCGTTACCTGGGCAGGATCATGCGCAATGTGGATGTGAGCGCCGCCACGCCGCTGTGGATGGTGGAAAAGCTGCGTCGTTCCGGCATTCGCAGCCTGGGCCCGGTGGTGGATGTGACCAACTACGTGATGCTGGAGCTGGGGCAGCCGATGCACGCATTTGACCTGGGTCTGCTGCAGGGGGGCGTCCAGGTGCGTATGGCACAGCCGGGTGAAAAAATCACCCTGCTCGATGGCAAACAGATAGAAGCAGTCGAAGACACCCTGCTGATTGCCGATGACAAAGCGCCGCTGGCGCTGGCCGGCATTATGGGGGGCGAGCACTCCGGCGTCACCGACAGCACACAGCATATCTTCCTTGAAGCCGCGCATTTCAGCCCGCTGGCCATCGCCGGCAAGGCCCGTGAATACGGTCTGCATACCGACTCCTCGCACCGCTTCGAGCGTGGTGTCGACCCGGAGTTGCCCGCCAGGGCACTGGCCCGCGCCACCCGTCTGTTAAGCGGTATATGCGGTGGTCAGGCGGGTCCCGTGGTCGAGCACAGTTCGGCAGCGGATCTGCCGCGACGTGAGCCGATTCAGCTGCGCCTGTCGCGGGTCAACCGCATGCTGGGCCTGACCTTTACAGAAGACCAGGTAGAAGCCATTCTGGGCCGCCTGGGCATGCAGTTGACGCGAGAAGCAGACGGCTGGCAGGTGATCGCGCCCAGTTTCCGCTTTGATATCGCCATTGAGGCGGACCTGATCGAGGAGATCATCCGTATCCACGGGTATAACAATATCCCGCGCACCATGCCCGCCTATACGCCGCTGATGAAGCCGCTGAATGAGGCCGCTGTTTCCCTGCAGCGGGTCAAGGATGCACTGGTGGAACGGGGCTATTTCGAAGCCATCAGTTACAGCTTTGTCGACCCCAAATGGCAGGCGGCGATCAACCCGGACCTGCCACCGGTGAAGCTGGCTAACCCGATTTCCGCCGATCTTTCGGTGATGCGGACCAGTATCTGGCCCGGGCTGCTGAAAGCGATCCAGCATAACCTCAATCGCCAGCAGAACCGCCTGCGGCTGTTTGAAACCGGCCTGACTTTTATCAATAAAGACAATGGCCTGGAGCAACGTTCTAAAGTATGTGGTGCGATTACCGGGCCACTGATGGCGGAGCAGTGGGGCGAGACCCCACGCAAGGTGGACTTCTTTGACATCAAGGCCGATGTAGAAGCACTGCTGTCACTGGGGGGGCTGGACGAGGTTTCCTTTGTAAAAGCCGAGCATGCGGCACTGCATCCGGGACAAAGCGCACAAATTTTAAAGAAAAATCAACCAATTGGCTGGGTCGGTGCATTACACCCAAATACCCTGAAACAGCTCGATATCGAGCCCGTGGTGTATGTCTTCGAGCTGGACCAGCAGGCCCTGTTAGAGGGCGCCATACCGGCGTTTCAGCCACTTTCCCGCTTCCCCGAAGTGCGCCGCGACCTGGCCCTGCTGGTGCGCGAGGATATCCCCGTGGATGAGCTGGTTAAATCAATAAAATCAGCGACTTCTGAAATTATTCAGGAAATTTTATTATTTGATGTCTATACTGGTACGGGAATAGAAGATGGTCTAAAAAGTGTCGCTTTAGGCTTGATTTTACAGGGATTTTCCAGCACTCTTAAGGATGAGGACGTGGAAAAAGAAATTATAAGAATTGTCACCGTCTTAAATGAAAGATATGGTGCTACACTACGGGAGTAGAAATGGCGTTAACCAAAGCCGATATGGCTGAG
>JBFFND010000083.1:0-8347 GCA_041563375.1 Gammaproteobacteria bacterium
AACTTATGAGTCGCACCGTCCTGTTCAGTTAATGCAACAATCTGTTCGACGCTTAGTTGCTCACCTGTGTACTGTAAAAAATCCAGCGCCATGCCCGGCCCGGAAAGAAAAGTTTCAATGCAGCCCTGCTTGCCACAATAACAATCCGGCCCCGGGCGCTCGTTATCTTCTGGCCAGGGCAAGGGGTTATGCCCCCATTCACCGGCGATGGCATTGGCACCGTTCAATACCTGGCCATTCACCACGATGCCTGCACCGGTGCCGGTACCAATAATCACTCCGAACACCACGGCTGCACCCTGTGCCGCACCGTCGGTGGCTTCCGACAGCGCAAAACAGTTGGCGTCATTGGCCAGGCTGATGTCACGCTTGAGCAGCTTCTGCAAATCCGCCTGTAATGGCTGCCCATTCAGGCACACCGAGTTTGAATTACGCAGCAGGCCCGTGGCCGGTGAAATCGCACCGGGGGTGCCGATGCCAATTGAATCCGCCGTGCCGGTTTTATTTTCTATATATAAAACCAGATCAACGATGGCCTGCAGGCTTGCCGCGTAGTTTCCTGTCGGGGTGGCGATCCGATGGCGCAGCAGTTCATTACCTGCCTCATCCAGTGCGATGCCTTCTATCTTTGTGCCACCCAGGTCGATGCCGATGCGCATCTCTAACTACACCTCGGAGTTACTGTAGTATTCCTTGGTGCCACAGATTTCGACAACTTTTTCGATATGCCGCAGTGCCTTGGTATAGGCTGCCTGGCGCAAGCTGGTGTTCTTATTGGTGTGCTGGTGCAGCCACATTTCCTCGAAGGAAGCCTTGAGTTTTTCCCTTAGGCGTTCGCGCACGTCTTCCAGTGTCCAGGGAAAGCCGGCGCGGTTCTGCACCCATTCAAAATAACTCACGGTAACACCACCTGCATTGGCCAGCACATCGGGAATAATCACCACACCATTTTTAAACAGGATTTTATCAGCCTCCGGTGTAATCGGGCCATTAGCAATCTCGACAATCCAGCTCGCCTTGATGTCGTGCACATTATCTTTCGTTATGGCATTTTCCAGTGCTGCCGGTACCAGCAAATCCACATCCAGGCTTAACAGTTCCGCATGGCTGATCACCTGGTGTTCCTTTAACTCGTACTCGGTGCCTTTTGAATATTCAGATTTGAGCACATTGTATTTATCCTTGGCGCTTTTAACCCGCTCGATATCCAGACCCTCCGGCTCATAGATTGCGCTTTTCGAATCACTCAGGGCCACCACTTTATAACCCGACTCGGCGAGCAGACGCGCCATATGATAACCGGCATTACCAAAGCCCTGAATCGCCACGCGAATATCTTCCGTCGCCTTGCCTTCTTTATGGCGTAGAAATTCGGTCACCAGGAATGCGCCACGCCCGGTCGCTTCGTCGCGTCCCAGACTACCACCCAGGCTGACCGGTTTGCCGGTAATCACCGCCGGACTTTTCTGCCGTTTGATCACTTCAAACTCGTCGCGCATCCAGCCCATAATGCGCGCATTGGTATACATGTCCGGTGCGGGGATATCTTTATCCGGGCCAACAAAATCTGCCATCGCGCGCATATAGCCACGGGATAATCGCTCCAGTTCCATGCGGGATAATTTTTTCGAATCGACTATCACCCCGCCCTTGGCGCCACCATAGGGCAGGTCCACCACCGCGCATTTAATGGTCATCCATAATGCCAGGGCTTCGATTTCATTCTGGCTGACCGTTGGATGAAAGCGAATACCGCCTTTACAGGGGCCGAGCAACGAACTGTAATGGCAACGAAAGGCATCAAAGTATTCGGTTGAACCATCATCCATCAATACCGAAATGGAGGCACATAACGTCTGTTTGGGGCGCATCAGGCTTTCAATCACATGGTTTGAAACACCGGATAGTTTACCCAGTTGCTGTAAGCGTTGTTTGGCACTGTCATACACGGATTGCATGCAAGGACTCCTGTTGAATGATTAGGCTGATGTGTGCACTTTACTTTAGTTCGTCTGCCAGAGCAGTGTTTAAGCTCAGCGCTTAAGTTCAGAGTAATTCAAAATCATGCGGGTTTAAATGCGAATGCACCAGGGTAACAGCTTATGATTAAGCTGACAGGCGCTGAAATTAATCAGAACCCTGCTGTTTGTCATCCGCCGCAATACGTCCCGACTGCCAGTACACTTCCTGTTCGCCCTGCTGTTTATTCAGATAACGTGAGGCGACAAACAGCCAGTCTGACAGACGGTTAATATAGGCTGCAAGCTCGGGCCGGGTAGTTTCCGCCTGGGACAAACTCACCAGTGCACGTTCTGCACGGCGACAGATCGCCCGTGCCAGGTGACAGTAGCTTGCGGACTCGGCACCACCGGGCAGAATAAACTCTTTCAGTGGTGTGAGTTCTGCATTCATCGCATCCAGCTTCTGTTCCAGCCATTCAATACGCGACGGCTGCAGCATTTCATAATCCGGCAACGCCAGCTGACCACCGAGATTAAACAAATCATGCTGTATGGTAACCAGGTTTTCCTTTACTTCACCCGCCGCGCATTTGTTAATTACTATGCCCAGCATACTGTTCAGTTCATCCACCTCACCAATCGCCTGCATGCGCAAACTGTCTTTTGCAACCCGGCTACCATCCGCCATGCCGGTGGTGCCGTCATCGCCGGTACGCGTATAAATTTTTGAAAGCCTGTTACCCATAATGTTTACCTGAATGTTTTACAATTTGATACTGTGGTTCGTGTCGCAACCGCCAATGCTTTATAATCCGTTTATATCCAGACAACGATGACACCCATGACACGCCCCGTAACCCTGTTAACCGGCCTGCTGCTGCTCAGCATAACCAGCGTACTGTTCGCATTTTCCGTCGGCAGCTATCCACTGTCCATCGGGCAACTGTGGTCATCGCTGCAGTCACCGGGAAACGCGGTCGAAGATACCATCATCTGGCAATTACGCGCGCCGCGCGCCTTCGTCGCCTTTGTCACCGGCGGCCTGCTGTCACTGGCCGGTGCGCTGATGCAGGTGTTATTACGCAACCCCCTGGCAGACCCCTATATACTCGGCGTCTCCGGTGGCGCTTCGGTTGCGGCACTGCTCAGCATGTCACTCGGCCTCGGCGGCGCCTGGCTATCCGGCAGCGCCTTTGTCGGCGCGCTGCTGTCGATACTGCTGGTATTCAGCCTGGCACGGGGCAGTGGCAGCTGGCATCCCACCCGCCTGTTACTCACCGGTGTTGTCATCGCCGCCGGCTGGGGCGCGGTGATCAACTTTATTCTATCCATCAGCCCGGAAAAACCTCTGCGAGGCATGTTATTCTGGCTGATGGGCGACATCAGCCATACAGCACCGGCCATTACCGGGCTTGTGGTACTGTTACTGGTGTTACTGCTGACCTTCCTTATGGCTCGCCAGCTGAACATCCTTGCACAGGGCGAACTTCAGGCCAGTGCGCTGGGCATTAATGTCAGGCCACTGCGCATCAGCCTGTTCCTGCTGGCATCACTGCTCCCCGCATTCGCCGTCGTGCAGGCAGGCAGTGTGGGTTTTATCGGCCTCATCGTTCCCCACATGATACGCCTTATTGCCGGCAGCGATCACCGCCTGCTGCTGCCCGCCTCGGTGCTTCTCGGCGGCAGTCTGCTAGTTATTTCAGATACCCTTGCGCGCACCCTGATCGCGCCCCAGCAATTACCCGTGGGGGTGATTACCGCCTTTATCGGGGTGCCGTTTTTTCTGTATTTACTGAACAGAAACTTTGCCGGGCAGAGAATGTCATGAGCCTGCTGCAAATCGAAAACCTGCAGGTAAGCATTGGCGGCAGGAATGTCTGCAACCAGCTTGATATGCAGGTCGAACCGGGCCAGGTCTGGGGCATTCTCGGTCGCAATGGCAGCGGCAAGACCACGCTGCTGCATACACTCGCCGGACTGCGCTCCCCGGATAACGGAAAAATACGCCTGGGCACACATGACATCGAGCAACTGGGCAGAAAACAGCTGGCGCAAAAAATCGGTATATTGCTGCAGCACCATGAAGATGCTTTTCCGGTAAGCGTCATGGAGACGGTACTGAGCGCACGTCATCCACACATCGGTTACTGGCAATGGGAATCCAGCCGTGACCACGAAATTGCCCGGGGCGCATTACGAGCTGTCGACCTGTCCGGGTTGGCCGATCGGCAGATTAACCAGCTTTCCGGTGGCGAGCGACAGCGTGTTGCCATTGCGGGCATTCTCACCCAGGATCCCGGGATATTTCTGCTCGACGAACCCAACAGCCATCTCGACCTTAAACACCAGATTGCTCTGCTGCAACATTTAAGCGGTTATGCCCGTGACAATCAGCGTGGCATGATCATGTCATTACATGATATCAACCTGGCTGCCCGTTTCTGTAGCCATGTCCTGTTCCTGTATGGCGACGGTCATACCGAGCAGGGCCCCGCCGAGCAGTTATTGACAGCGGATAGACTGGAAAGGCTCTATGATCACCCGATAAAATCGAGCCGTAGCGAAAACACTGTCCAGTTCTGGCCCGGCTAAAACAATCAGTTCAGGCGGAAATCAATGCCCACATCATAATGTTGCTGCATGGTCAGGTACTCTGCCGCAAGATGAAACGGTGATATGGATTCAACCGCCTGCATGGCCGCTTTATCCAGCAGATGGAAACGACTGGACTCTACGATGGCAATGTTGGTTACGTTGCCGTTCGGGTGCATGACAAAATTCAGTTTAACCAGCCCTTCCCTGTGTTGGCGCCGCGCCATATACGGGTAGTTTTTTTGCCGGTTAATGGCTTCATACACAAACTTTCGCAATTCATCGGCACGCTGTCCCTGCTGTTGATGCCGGCGCTCCGGCTGCGGGTCGGAATAATCAGAGACCACATCGGCCTCGATCGGCGTGTCGGTCCTCTGCTGATCAACTGCATGTCGATCAACTGTCTGACGATTCTTTTCCTGCCAATTCTTTTCCTGCCTGGGCACAGGCACAGAGACAACCTTCTCGGAAGACACATCTTGCGTTTCACTCGCCTGCCGGGTAATAGACGCAGGCTCTACCAGCTCCACATTAATGGTGACAGCCGCTATCTGTCGTGTCGACATATCACCCGCATCCAGTCCGCTGTTATCCAGCAACAACACAGTATGCACCAGCACAGCAAGCAGCAGTGCGATATAGATGGCATTGTTGGAGGACGTCTTCACCTAGGGTACCTCTGAATAATGATGACATATCTCTGGCTTACAGGTGTGTTCGCAATCAAGGCAGCGTTTTGAAAGCATGCTGAAGCCTGGTGAGAAACGCTAACGCAGAGTGCGGACACACCTGCAAGCCCCGAAGGGCGAGCCCTGAAGCGCACATCTACGGTGTTGTGCTTCTTGTAAAGGAGCGCCCCATTCACTGCGAAGCACGCCTTGTAGCTGCACGCTTCAGGTCTCGCAGAGACATATCAGCATTGTTCAGAGGCACCCTAGAACTTCATTCCTGCGGTCACCAAAAAGTTGCGCTCCGGTGAAGGCTGGAATGCCCGCTGAAAACCGTTATCGGTTATGAAATCGGAATACTCCTTATCCAGCAGATTGTTGATCCTCAGTGACACATCGTAGGTCTTTGTTGTATAGGCAATAGAGGCATTGAGCAGGCCATAACCAGCCACTTTATCAAGGGCATTCAGGTTATCACCCTGCGCATACATATCACTTATGGCGAGCAACTCTGCAAACAGACTCCAGCGCGCCATAAAGTCATAACCTGTACGTATGGAGAACTGGTTGTCGGCCACACCGGAAATGCTGTTGCCATCCAGTCCGCCGGAATTGAAATAAGCATCGGTGTAGGTGTAACTCAGCCCCACGTAAGCTGCATCACCCAGCTCTCGTTGATAATCTAGAATCAGTCCCTCATGGATGGTTTCATCAAGGTTCACATTGGCACCCCAGGCGCCTACACTCGGGTCGAAGAAAAATTCATTTTCCAGTTCCATGCGATACAACTGGATTTCATAACTGACTTTATCGACACGGGCACGGTAAGCGATTTCCCATGACACACCTTGCTGGGTTTCCAGCAGGTCAGCAACAGGCGCCAGTGCGTACTCGTTTATTTTCGCAAAGCGATAATTCTCATCCCTTCGAATAACAAGTTCACCGGTTTCTGTGAGCTGGTAGCGCAGGCCTATTTCTGCAACATTGACCGAATCATCTACATTCACTTCAAGCGGCGAAAAATTATACGATGAACTGTCGCTGATATCGCTTTCCAGTTCTGCCCTGCGCATGCCAGCAGTCATGGAAAGTTTTTCCGACAGGGGATACACAAGCTGCGCATAGGCGGAAACAACATCCTGCTCATTGTGCTGTTGCGCAAAGCCCGCTCCAAAAGCAGAGTCATAGGGCAGATACAATGCATACTCCGCGTTTTCTGCATCCACACCCAGCGTAACCAGAACATCACCGTGCAACGAATCGAAAACACCAATCAGTCGTGGATTGACAGACAACAGATCACGTTCGCTACGACCGGTTTCAGGTGCCGGATAATCGCGGAAGCTCTGCCGAACATCCTGGTCGATTTCACGGTTGGTGACTTCAGCCTCCAGCGACCAGCGACCAGACAGACCCTGCTTGATGCCCACTCGTTGTACATCCACATCCGTATTGGCAAAGTCGTTAACAAAACCACTGTTGATCTGGCGACGGTTCGCATCCAGCTCCGACTGGATCAGCGCACCCGGCGTCTGCAAGTCATCCTCGACCTTCTGCACTTCCACAAACACGCTACCGCTTGCATAATCATAGCCGCCATAAACATTTACATTTACATTGCTGTGCTCGTTATGGTCCCGGTAGTTATCGGTATCATAACCACTCGCGCTGAGCTTGTAGTTAAGACCGTTATCCAGGCGGTTGCTGTGATGCACGGCAGCGCCTTTACGGTCGTAACTGCCGGCCTGCAGTTCCACGCGGGTTGATGCCTGATCAGGCTTCCGTGTAATGATATTGATCACACCGCCCACAGCCTGGTCACCGAAAAGTACACCCGCACTGCCCTTGACGATTTCAATCCGTTCTACATCGTGCAGGGAAACATACCCCAGGTCTGGCGAGCGGGTATCTGAATAATTCAGTCGGCGACCGTCGACCATCACCAGGGTATTCGAGTTGGAGTTTTCGGCGAAGCCTCTCATGCCGATGGACACATTGCTGCCATCCCCGAACAGATCGGACAGCTGAACACCGCCCCTGCCACGCAGCACTTCGCTGACAGTCGAAGCACCACTGTCGACAATTTCTTCTCGGGTAATAACACTAATACTTGCTGGGGTGAGCAGCGATGACTGCTCGGTACGCGCAGCACTCACCACCACGGTGGGTAGCTCACTGGCAATAACAGGGATTGAATTTAGAAAAGCGGCAGCGGCGATAGCCGTGCAAAAAAAAGACCGGGTTAATGTTCGCGACATTATGTTCTCACCTCCGAGAGTTCTCGTTAACGGAGGAGAAAACAGACAAAACAGGAAATAACAGCCTGGACGCCCGTCAGTTGCCCTCCGCAACGGTTGCAGTATGCTCTGGGCCGGTCTCCGGGCTCCCAGGGTTATCCAGTGATCGCCTTCCCATGCTGCAAACACAGTGGCTAATGATCACTACAACCTGGTTACCGTTGCGGGGGCAGCGCTGGAATCACACCAGCTTCCCGATTATCCTCGTAAAGAGGCACCCAGTAATATCGTAGTTAAGGAAGCTCTGGTTAATTATAGTAATTAAGCTGAATTTCCTTACGTGCGCGGATAGTAAACCAAAACGGCTATCGGGTAAATTGCTAATTGAACATGTCCGGTCCGGTTTCCGACAAGGTCGATTATTGCCGCGCTTTATCAATAAACTCACAGACTTCGCTGGTGGCCGTTAAAATCCGCGAGGTGTGACGTGTCATTATGTCCGGGTTTACCCCGTATACATGACCATTGGCGACCGCGTCGATGTCAGGCCAGCGTTTCCATTGCTGCAACCAGCCACTGCGCTGCTGGTTAATGCCGGCGATAATGACCTGGGGGTTTCTCTCCAGCACAGATTCCATATCGATATGCGGAGCCGCCACCGGCATATCGGCGAACACATTAACACCACCACACAGGGCTATGGCGTCGGAAATAATGTGCTCGCCGTTTACCGTCATCAGTGGCTGATCCCAGACCTGGTAGAACACCCTGACGGGCTTTCTGTTTTTATAGGTTTGTTGCAGGGCGCTCAAACGAATACGAAACTGCTCGGCCTGCCGGTGGGCTATTTCCACGGTGCCTGTCAGGCGGCCGAAATCCTCAATGGATT
>JBFFND010000084.1:0-8340 GCA_041563375.1 Gammaproteobacteria bacterium
CATTTTATTGCGCATCTCGGCCACTTCACTGGCCAGCTGCTGCCGCTCTCTGGGTCTCATCAGCACAGAACGACGAATTCTATCAAATTCTTCTTTCAAATGGGCACTGGAACAGACCATTCGCGCACGAATTAATGCCTGGTGTTCCCAGGTCCAGGCTTTCTGGTGCTGGTAAATATCATAGGCAGTGGTGCTACTCACCAGCATGCCCGCATTACCATCGGGGCGCAGCCGCATATCCACTTCATACAGGCGGCCATTGGCGGTCTGTACACTGAGCAGGTGAATCACCCGCTGCGCCAGCCGCGCAAAGAAGGTAGCATTGTCCAGACAACGTGCACCATCGGTTTGTTGCTGCTCACCCTGGCTGTCATGCACAAACACCAGGTCCAGATCGGAGCTGTAACTCAGTTCCTTGCCACCCAGCTTGCCGTAGGCAATCACCCCCAACGAGGGGTGATAATTCTCGCCGTCAATCACACACACCGGCTTGCCATGTTTCGCCAGCATCCAGCCCCAGGCCAGATCGATCACCTTATCCAGCAGGACTTCGGCAATGGTGCTGAGCTGTTCGCTTACTGCGAACACGTCAAGCACCCCGGCTATATCCATGGCGGCGATTTTCAGCACCTGCGCCTGTTTGAACTTACGCAGCCGCTCGATCTGCTGCTCTTCATCATGAGCCACCTGGCGTAACAGGTCGTCCAGCTCCTGGCATAACTGCAGACGGCTGGGTTTTTCGTACAGACTGCGAGAATCCAGTAATTCATCCAGCAACACCGGATAGCGACTTAGCAGGTGTGCAATCCATGGACTGGCCGCACACAATGTCACCAGCTGCTGGGTCACATGGGGGTATTCATTCAACAGTGACAGATACACACTGCGACGCAGCACAGACTGCACCAGCGCCAGCACACGTTTCAGTACTTCCGCTGGATCTTTTTCCTTTACCAGCAAAGACAGCAGCACCGGCATCAGGGTATCCAGCCGCTGACGCCCGTTGGCGGTCACCGACTTGATCTGGCTGGCGTGCTTGAACTGCTGCAGCTGCTCGTACACCGCCTCTGCCTGGGACATACCCTCCGCCTGCAGAGACTGAATTGCATCCACCTGATCCAGTTCATGCAACCAGAGTTTTTTCAACGACTGAACCGACTTGTCCGCACTGTCATCACGTGACTCATCATGTAGCAGCTGGGCAAAGGAGACATGCACCGAACGCCGGTGCTCATCACAGTCACGCAACAGGCTGGCCCAGTCGTCATAGCCCATCGCCAGCGCCATGCTTAACTGGCGTTCTTCAGTTTCCGGCAGCAGATGGGTCTGCTCATCGGCATACATCTGCAGGCGGTTTTCCAGCCGGCGCAGAAAATGATAACTGGCCACCAGTGACTCGGCCTCGGCCGCTTGCAGATAACCTTTTTCCGCCAGCAGCGGCAGCACATCCAGAATGCCGCGAATCTGCAGATCCGGCTCATTACCACCGCGAATCAGCTGGAAGGTCTGGCCGACAAATTCGATTTCACGTATCCCTCCAAGCCCCAGCTTGATATTGTGCTGGTTACCCTTGCGGCGAATTTCGGTATCGATCAGCGCCTTCATTTCACGAATCGATTCAAACGCACCAAAGTCCAGGTAGCGCCGATACACAAACGGCTTAAGCATATCCAGCAGATCCCGCCCCTCGGCACGATCACCGCCGATCACCCGCGCCTTGACCATGGCATAACGTTCCCAGTCGCGCCCCTGTGTCTGGTAATAGGCTTCCATGCCGGCATAGCTCATCACCAGCGGCCCGCTATCACCATAGGGGCGCAGGCGCATATCCACGCGGAACACAAAACCATCGGCGGTCACTTCATCCAGCACCTTGATCAGGCGCTGCCCCAGGCGGATAAAAAACTGGCTCGCCGCCATCGCCCGTGAACCACGGGTTTCACCCTCTTCCGGATAATAGAAAATCAGATCAATATCAGAGGAATAATTAAGCTCGTAGCCGCCCAGCTTGCCCATACCCAGCACCACCATGCGCTGCGGCCTGCCTTCGGCATCACAGGGCTCGCCCAGCTGTCGGCACTGGTCGGTATAGAGCAGCTCCAGTGTGCTGTCGACACAGGCTTCAGCCAGATCGGTGAGGTTATGGAAGGTCTCTACATTGTCTGCCAGCCCCGCCAGATCACGCCAGGCGATGCGCAGCATCTGTTGCTGGCGGAACAGGCGCAGTTGACGCATCAGTTCCGCATCATTGAGCGGCTCGCTCAGCATTGTAAAACGTTGTTGTAAACTCTGCTGACAGGTCTGTAATGAGCAACTGCGTCTGAGCGCGCCCTGCTCGAGCAGCTCGAACCACAGCTCGGGATGGCGAATCATCGCGTCGGCAATAAACTCGCTGCAGGCCCAGATTTTTCCCAGCAAGGGCATGTCCGCGGTGTCGGCCGGTGGTAGTGGCTCACGCTGAATCGCCCCGCAACTGGCCTTCCAGTCCTGCCAGTGTCGGGCAACCCGCGACGCCAGCAACGATGGCAGGTTTTGAGTCAGGGCTTGCTCACTGGTGGTCACGGTCACTGCGCGGATCTGCAAAAGTTTAAATAACACATGGCTGGCATAATATCAGAATGCCACCGGCTTGCACCGGCGAATGGTTTTTTTGTTAACGACGACTTATTTAAGCGGTTTTTTAAGACGAGCCAGCAGCTCATAAGCACGACGAAGTTCCTGTGCCATATCCTGTGCTTCGATGATTTTCGCCTGCGAAGCCTTGCGTGCCTGCAGCTTGTCGGGATGACACTGACTCACCTTGCGTCGGTAGGCCTGCTTGATCTCCGCCAGTGTGGCGCGCCGACTGACCTGCAGCAATTCACTGGCAGTGGCCTGGCTCATCGGCTGACTGGCATAGGCTGTTACCGGCTGATGACGGGCCTGTTTCTCGGCGCGCACACGGCGATCGATGCGGGTCATCACCGCGCTGGAAATATTGATACGCTTGCAGATACGCTGTATCAATCGGTACTCAGCCGCACTCATGCCATTGTCGGCATAAGCCATCTGCAACTGCATTTCGAGGAACACCTGCAACACGCTCACCCGGTGCTGGCACTGGCGATAAAAACGTTGCAGCAATGTATCCAGCGCGAACTGTTGGTGTTTACCTTCATTGAACAGGCGAATCGCCAGCTTTTTTTGCTCGGCATTCAACTGCAGATGATCCATTAACTGTGATGCCAGGGCAATTTCCGAGGACTTGATGGCCCCATCTGACCTGGCCACATGCCCCATGCTGGCGAACACACTGATAAAGAAGGCGATTTGTACCGGGCCATCAGAGCCGGCCTGCTGCAGTTTCTGCGAATAGTTCTTCCACCAGTTATCCAGCGGGTCACGCAAAAAACGCTCGGCCAGTGCGTCAGCACCAAAGGAACGAAAAGTCTGGGTAACTACTTCAGCAAGGCGAGCCAAGGGAACCATCCTGTCTGTCATTTTTATTAACAGAAACTCTAGCCCATCCCGGCTCAAAAATAAAGAAAATATTCAATAAAAATAGTCAATTAGAGCAGCTACCTTACAACTCACACTAAGATGCGGGGCTAAAACAGCTCAATTTCATCCTGCGCTTCACGCAGTGACCGCAGCAAACCCTGCATCACCTGGGTGGCATCTTCACCGGCCAGAATGGCATCAAACAGCGCGCGCTCGTGCTCCATGGTGTAGCGGCTGCGAATCTGCTGCTGCAGTTGCTGCCAGGCCTCATTTGAGTTCAGCTGCTGTGAGTCTGCCAGCAGCGATTCCAGCCATTGCAGGCTTTGTGCGACATGTTCAACGCGCTGGGTTAAGGTGTCATAAAACTGAAGTGCTGTGGTGGCCTGTTGCAGTGGCTGCGATATTGCAGCAGCCTGAGACTCTGCCTGCGCCATCTCCGCAAAGGCCTCACCGAGCTGTTGCACCGAGTCATCCGCTTCACGCAGCGACGCCAGCAGCTGGCTGGCGGCAACGCGCAACACCAGCAGGGTTTGTTGTAACTGCTCGGCTTTCAGCGCTGGCGCGCTGTCGACGGCGGATGGTTTAGCTTGCGACATATTGAACCTGTTTTTCTTTTTATTTTGGTGAAGCTTTCTATCGATTACCGGTTTCTGTTAGCAGCTTCAGTTTAAACGACCCTGTTAACCCGCCTCCGGCCTGACCCTGGAGGCGGCAAGTCGAGCCCGACCCCGCGCCTCATCAATACTGGCGCCACTGGCCACGGACACCCCCATGCGGCGTTTAACAAATGACTGCGGCTTGCCGAACAGGCGCACCTCGGTCATGGGCACACTCAGCGCCTGCTCCAGGCCGCTGTAGCAGATGCCGTCGGCATCCAGCCCGCCGTAAATCACCGCACTGGCACCGGGTGCACGCAAACTGGTATCCACCGGCAGCCCCAGAATGGCCCTGGCATGAAGTGCAAACTCGGACTGCCACTGGGTAATCAGCGTCACCAGCCCGGTATCATGGGGGCGTGGACTGACTTCACTGAAATACACCTGATCCCCCTTGATAAACAGTTCCACACCAAATATACCCCGCCCACCCAGTGCACTGGTGATTTTCTCCGCCATCTCGCGGGATTGCTCCAGCGCAGTATCGGACATCGGCTGGGGCTGCCAGCTTTCAACATAATCACCGTCTTTCTGGATATGGCCGATGGGGGCGCAGAAATGGGTTTCGATCTCACCCTGGGCATTCTGCGCGCGCACCGTCAGCTGGGTGATTTCGTAATCAAATTCCACCACACTTTCAACAATCACCCGCACACCCTTGACCCGGCCAGCGTCCATCGCATATTGCCAGGCGCCAGGCACATCACTGGCAGACTCCAGTCGCGACTGCCCCTTGCCCGAGGACGACATCACCGGCTTGACGATACAGGGGTAACCGATCATATCGGCGGCATCCTGCAATTCCTGCAGGCTATCGGCAAAGGCATACTCGGAGGTCGCCAGCCTGAGCTCTTCCGCCGCTAGCCGGCGAATGCCTTCACGGTTCATGGTAAGCTGGGTGGCACGCGCGGTAGGAATCACTTCCGCCAGGCCTTCCTCTTCGATTTCCGCCAGCATATCCGTAGCAATGGCCTCGATCTCCGGCACAATAAAATGCGGACGCTCCTGCACCACCAGCGCTTTCAATGCCGCTGCATCGGTCATATCAATCACATGGGCACGGTGCGCCAGCTGCTGACCCGGTGCATTGGCATAGCGATCCACCGCAATCACTTCAACCCCGAGGCGCTGTAGCGCAATAATCACTTCCTTGCCCAGCTCGCCACAACCCAGCAGCATCACCCGGGTAGCGGAGGCGGTAAGAGGAGTACCTATTTTCATTATCTATGCCTTTTTCAAAAGTCGTTAGTCTTTCGTCATTGGTCGTTAGTCAGACCAAAGACCAATGACCAATGACCAATGACTGGGAGTTATTTCAGTTGTGACACATCTCG
The DNA here is from genome assembly GCA_041563375.1 of Gammaproteobacteria bacterium. Taxonomy (GTDB): domain Bacteria; phylum Pseudomonadota; class Gammaproteobacteria; order SZUA-229; family SZUA-229; genus SZUA-229. The sequence continues at coordinate 5,471 of JBFFND010000084.1, forward strand.
AACCGCGCCGCGGGCGGCGCTGGTGGTCATCGCCGCATAGGCCTTGAGTGCATTACTCACCACGCGCTCACGGCCCAGCGGTTTCCAGGCATCCGTGCCTTTTGCCTGCATCGCTGCACGACGCTGCGCCAGCTCTTCGTCGCTAACCTCGAGTCGAATAGTCCGCCCGGGGATATCAATCTTGATGGTGTCGCCTTCTTCCACCAGGCCAATCGCACCGCCTTCTGCGGCTTCCGGCGAAGCATGGCCAATCGACAGGCCCGATGTACCACCGGAAAAACGGCCATCGGTGAGCAGGGCACAGGCCTTACCCAGGCCTTTCGATTTGAGGTAGGAAGTGGGATAGAGCATTTCCTGCATGCCGGGTCCGCCTTTGGGCCCTTCATAACGGATAATCACCACATCACCGGCAACAACCTGGTCGCCCAGAATCGCCGCCACCGCATCGTCTTGTGACTCGAAAATACGCGCCGGGCCACTGAAGGTCAGAATGCTGTCATCCACGCCGGCGGTTTTGACGATACAGCCCTGCTCGGCGATATTGCCAAACAGCACCGCCAGACCACCGTCCTGGGAATAGGCATGTTCCCTGTTGCGAATACAGCCAGCATCGCGGTCGGTATCCAGCGCCCACACCTTGGCCTGTGAAAACGCCTGCTGCGTGGGCACATTGCCCGGTGCCGCCGAATACAGCTTAGTGGCTGCCTCATCGGTGCTCACCGCAATGTCCCATTTGGCCAGCGCATCTGCCATGGTGGCACTGTGGACCGTGGGTAAATCAGTGTGCAGCAGGCCGGCGCGGGCCAGTTCGCCGAGTATGCCCATCACGCCACCGGCGCGGTGCACATCTTCCATATGGTATTGCTGTGTCGCCGGTGCCACCTTGCACAGATTAGGTACCTTGCGTGACAGGCGATCAATGTCGTCCATGGTGAAGTCCACTTCACCCTCCTGCGCCGCCGCCAGCAGGTGCAGCACCGTGTTGGTAGAACCGCCCATGGCAATGTCCAGGCTCATGGCATTTTCAAAGGCCCTGAAGCTGGCGATAGAACGCGGCAACGCCTGCTCATTATCGTTTTCATAATAGTCCCGTGCGAGATCCACAATACGCCGGCCAGCTTCAAGAAACAGCTCTTCGCGGAAGGCATGGGTGGCCAGCAGCGAACCGTTACCCGGCAACGACAGCCCCAGTGCTTCGGTCAGGCAGTTCATGGAATTGGCAGTAAACATGCCGGAACAGGAGCCACAGGTGGGACAGGCAGAACGCTCGATCTGTGCCACGTCTTCATCAGTTTCATTGGCGTCAGCGGCCATCACCATGGCATCCACCAGATCCAGGTGGACCTCCTTGCCATGCACCTGCGCCTTGCCCGACTCCATCGGCCCGCCGGAAACAAAGATCACCGGGATATTCAATCGCATCGAGGCCAGCAGCATGCCGGGGGTAATTTTGTCGCAGTTGGAAATACAGACAATGGCATCGGCACAGTGCGCGTTCACCATATACTCAACCGAGTCGGCGATGATTTCCCGTGACGGCAGCGAATACAACATACCACCATGACCCATGGCGATACCGTCATCCACCGCAATCGTGTTGAACTCCTTGGCGATGCCGCCAGCCCTTTCCACTTCCCGGGCCACCAGCTGGCCCATGTCCTTGAGATGGACATGACCAGGTACAAACTGGGTGAAGGAGTTAGCAATGGCAATGATCGGTTTGTCGAAATCACCATCTTTCATACCCGTGGCTCGCCACAGGGCGCGGGCACCTGCCATATTGCGGCCGTGGGTGGATGTTCTTGAGCGATATACAGGCATTGTGCGACCTCGGATTTTTACAAATTCTCTGAGCTCGCCATTGTAGAGGATTATGAGGCCGTCTGTAAGTCAAAACTGAACGGCTAAGCCCCTATTTCTAAAGGGACTTTTAGCGCATTTATACTTTCAACCGTGACACTACATGCTTCAGCTCTTCCGCTACATTGCGCAGCTCTTCGCTGGAACGTGCCGTACTGGCAACGCTTTCCGAGGTATTATCCGCCGCCTGGCTGATATTGACGATATTGCGGTTGATTTCTTCCGCCACCGCATTCTGTTCTTCGGCAGCACTGGCAATTAATGCATTCATGTCATTGATATTGGTCACCGAACTGGTAATCGCCGTGAGCACCTTGCCCGCCTCTGCAGCCGTGTCCCTTGTCACATCGGCCTGGGAACGGCTCTGGTTCATCGACTCCACCGCTTCCTGGGCACCGGATTGCAGACGCTCGATCATGCTCTGGATTTCTTCAGTAGACGTCTGGGTGCGTTGCGCCAGCGTGCGCACCTCATCCGCTACCACGGCAAAACCCCGACCCTGCTCGCCGGCACGGGCCGCCTCAATCGCCGCATTCAGTGCGAGCAAATTAGTCTGCTCGGCAATGCCGCGAATTACATCCAGCACCGAGCCGATCTCCACCGAGTCGGTTTCCAGGCGGTGAATTACATCGGCGGCCTGCTCCACTTTCTGCACCAGCGTGGCAATTGCGCGAATCGCATCATTCACCACCCCCTGCCCGGTATTAACTTCGCTGTTCGCCTGGTTAGCAGAGTCTGCCGCCAGCTGTGCATTCTGAGATACCTCATGCACCGTCGCAGTCATCTGGTTCATTGCGGTGGCCACCTGATCGGTTTCCTGACGCTGCGACATCATCGCCTGATTGGCCTGATCCGATACATGCGACATTTCTTCCGCCGCGGTGGACACCGAATACACTGAGTGGTTAATACGCTGCACCAGTTCGCCGATATCCTGCTGCAACTTTTCAGCCGCCAGCGCTACCTGACCGATCTCATCACTGGAATGCACCTTGATCTGCCCACTGAAG
>JBFFND010000085.1:0-8287 GCA_041563375.1 Gammaproteobacteria bacterium
GATCATGTTCGGATCGATAATGCCTTTCTTGATGGTGCTGACGACTTCACCACCGGCGATAATCGCACCCGCCGCTTCGAAGATCGCGGCGATCACAATCGCCCCGGTCATGGTCATGGCGCGGGAGCCAACCGCCGGGCCAACATTGTTGGCTACATCGTTGGCGCCGATATTCATTGCCATATAGCCGCCGATCATGGCGGCGGCAATCAGCAGGTAGGCGTCTTCTATATTGCCGATGCTGGTGCCTGTGTAGAGCATTATGCCAACGATAAACAGCGTTGCCATACCGAAGCGGATGGTTTCTCTGCGACCGGTACCGGCAGCGGCTTCCAGCTGGTTAATGTCTTTAAATTCCAAGTTAAGTTCCTCTCGCTTGTCACGGATTGAGAAGTTAAACAGGTTGTAGAAATTCAGCCTGACACTATGGCGCGCATAATAACGGCGCAGCGATGTGAGTACCAGTGATGATTGTTAAAATTCTGTAATATGTAAAAATAAATGCTTATATAACAATGATATATTTATATTTATTAATGTAACTTATTATTATAGATCTGGGGGGTTACAGGGCCGGGGAGGTCAGTTCAAGCAGTTCCAGCACCTCCAGCGGTTGCTGGATACGGTAATCCGCACCCCACTCATCGATGTTTTCCCAGTCACCGATATAGCCATAGCAGGCAATCATGGTCTGCATGCCGGCATTACGTCCGGCCTGGATATCCCGTTGTGCATCGCCAATATACAGGCACTGTGGCGATGATGATCCTGCCTGTTTACAGGCCAGGTACATGGGCTCGGGATGGGGTTTACGGTTGGCGGTGGTGTCGCCACTGATCACACAGGCCGCCCGTGAATACAGGTCCAGCTGGCGCATCAGCGGGTCGGTGAGCCAGCCCGGCTTATTGGTGACCACACCCCAGCTGAGTCCGTGCTGTTCCAGCTGGTCTATGAGCTGTGCCATGCCGGGAAACAGGCCTGAGTGCACGCACAGGTTGGCCTGGTAGATTTCGAGATAACGCTGCTTGAGGCGTGTCAGCTCATCTGCCTCGCTGACATCGGGGAAGCCCAGTGCAACCACGGCAGCACTGCCATTGGAGACCACCGGGCGAATCGTTTCATAGGGCAGGCTGTCGCACTGCTCCTCGCCCAGTAACAGGTTGAGCGCATGGGCCATATCCGGCGCGGTGTCGATCAGGGTGCCGTCCAGGTCGAACAGCACGGTTTTAATCTGCTGCATTAATCGGCCTGTGCGGTGCTGGGGTCAACGGCGGAGAGGTAGTGGGTCATGTAGTTCACGTCCACGTCGCGCCCCAGTTTGTAGTTTTTACTGAGCGGGTTGTAGCTCAGGCCAATGATGTGTTTCAGTTCCAGCTCGGCACTGCGCGCCCATTCATCCAGTTCCGAGGGCTTGATAAAGCGCGCGTAGTCATGGGTGCCTACAGGCAGCATTTTTAGCAGGTATTCGGCGCCGATCACCGCGAACAGGTAGGCCTTGGGGTTACGGTTAATGGTGGAGAAAAACACCGAGCCGCCGGGTTTGACCAGTGTCTGGCAGGCCTTGATCACCGATGAGGGGTCGGGCACATGTTCGAGCATTTCCATGCAGCTGACCGCATCGAAAGAGCCCGGTTGCTGCGCCGCCAGTTCTTCGACGGTGATCTGCTGATAATCCACTTCGGTGCCGGTTTCCATGGCGTGCAGTCTGGCGACCGACAGGGGCGCCTTGCCCATGTCGATGGCGGTGACCTCGGCACCTCGCTGCGCCATGCTTTCGGAGAGGATGCCACCACCGCAGCCCACATCCAGCACCCGTTTGCCATTGAGCTGCACCCGCTCATCGATATAGTGCAGGCGCAGCGGGTTGATGTCGTGCAGCGGTTTGAATTCGCCCTGCTTGTCCCACCAGCGGTTGGCCAGGGCTTCAAATTTGGCGATTTCGGCGTGGTCTATATTGAGTGTGCTCATAGTAATAACTGTGTCTGGCCTGTTGTTCGGGGTATTTTCTATAACTGAAGATCAGCCTTTGGCTGTGCGTTTTCCGCGTGGCTGCGGATTTTATCATTCCACTGCTGGCACTTGCGCTGCAATGCTGCCTCGTCCAGGGTGGTCAGCTGGCGGTCTTTTAAAAGATGACGGCCGGCCACCCAGACATCGCTGATCTGCTGGCGGTTGCCGCTGTAAACCAGGTTGGCTACCGGGTCGTATACCGGTTGCATTTCCAGTGCGGAAAAGTCCACCGCAATAATATCCGCAAACTTGCCCGGCTGCAGGCTGCCGGTGTGCTGTTCCAGTCCCAGTGCACGGGCACCGTTAATGGTGGCCATTCTGACGGTCTGCATTGCATTCAGTGCGGTGGGGTCCTGGCTGACCGCTTTTGCCAGCAGGCTGGCGCTGTGCATTTCACCGATCATGCTGAGGTCGTTATTGCTCGCCGCGCCATCGGTGCCCAGTGCGACATTGATGCCGGCATCCATCAGTTTTTTAACCGGGCAGAAGCCGCTGGCCAGCTTGAGATTGGATTCCGGGCAATGCACCACGTGGCTGCCGGATTCTGCCAGCAGTGCGATGTCCTGCTCAGTGGCCTGGGTGAAATGTACCGCCACCAGGTTGGGAGAGACCAGCCCCAGTTCGTTCAGGCGCTGCAGCGGGCGCATGCCGTACTGTTTCAGCGACTGTTCAATTTCAAACGCGGTTTCATGCAGGTGAATATGCACCGGCAGGTCCATTTCATCCGCCAGCATACGAATGCGGCCCAGCGGTTCATCGCTGACCGTGTAGGGTGCATGGGGCGCGAAGGGGGTGTGAATCAGGCTGTCACTGCGAAAATGGTCGCGCAGCTGCAGGCCCTTGTCGATGTAGTCGTTGGCATTGCTGGCCCAGGCACTGGGGAAGTCGATGGCAATCAGGCCGATGCAGGCGCGCATGCCGATGTCCCTGGCAAGGCGAGCGGTGACATCGGGGAAGAAATACATGTCGTTAAAACAGGTGGTGCCGGAGCGCAGCATTTCCGCCATCGCCAGTTGCGAACCATCATGCACAAACTGCTCGCCCACCCATTTCATTTCGGCCGGCCAGATGTGATGATTCAGCCAGTCATCCAGCGCCAGGTCATCGGACATGCCGCGGAACAGGTTCATTGAACTGTGGGTGTGTGCATTGATCAAACCCGGCATTAGCAGGTGCTCTGCATAGGTCTTTTCAATATCGGCACTGAAGTTCTGCCTGGCTTCAGCGCTGGGTAGAATTGCGCTGATGCGGCCGTCGTCAATCACCACCGAGTGATCGTGCAACAGCTCATCTGTGTCATTAACCGGCAGCACCCAGCGGCCATGTAGAATTGTGTCAACGGCTTTCATGGCCGGCAAGATACCATAAAATCTGTAGAAGCTCTGAATAATTCATCCATGAATTATTCAGAGCAAAAACAAACCAAAATGCGATTTTGATTTGTTTTTCATTTTCAATAACTTAGCAGTTATTAAAAATGGTGGCACGTCCCTGTGCCACGGAACCTCTGAAAAACTCAGAGGTTCCCTGTCTCAAAAGACTGTTTTTAAAGATAATTAATGGTATAAAAATACAAACCGCAATTACTTTGCATAACGGAGAACTCTATGTCTTTACCTCAGCGTACCTTATCTGCCGGATCTGTCTGTGCGTCACCGATGCACAACCGCCTCGTATACACACTGGGCCTGCTGTTCCTGCTCTCGCTGGTGGTATTAAGCAGCGGCTGCGGTACCAAAGTGACCCGGGTCGACACAGACACGGTGACTGATCTGAGCGGTCAATGGAACGATACCGACTCGCGCCTGGTGTCCCGTGAAATGATCGACGATGTGTTATCCCGCCCCTGGGTAAGTAACTTTACCCGCGTACACAAGCGTCCACCCACGGTGATCGTGGGGGAGATTCGCAACCTCAGTCATGAGCATATCAATACCCGTACCTTTATCAGTGACCTGGAACGGGAGCTGATCAACTCCGGTGAAATCGACTTTGTTGCTTCAGCCACTGAGCGTACCGCGGTGCGTGACGAGCGGGTTGACCAGGATCTGCATGCCCGTGAGGAAACCCGCAAGGCAATGGGCCAGGAAACCGGTGCCGATTTCATGCTGCAGGGCACCATCAATACCATTGTGGATGCCGTTAAAGGCGAGCAGGCACGATTCTACCAGGTTGATCTGACCCTGATTGATATGCTGAGTAACCGCAAGGTATGGATCGGCCAGAAAAAAATCAAGAAAACCATCGAGAAGAGTGGCTGGCGTCTATAGTCATACCTGGTTGACCGAATCCACCTGGTGCACTTACAGCCGCTGTCACTTGCGGCTGCCTGAATGCACATGCTGAGACAGTCCTGGTTGATACCGGGCTGTTACAGATATTCTATCGCAGGTCTGTGCATCCAGTGCGCAATCGACAGAGTCCGTTGGCTTAATGAGTAAGCATTTGTTTTCCTTTTCCAGAGCATCATTGATCGTGCTAGGCGTCCTGTTTTTACAGGGCTGTGCCACCAGTGCGCTTAAAACCGCCGAGATGCGGCAGCAGTTTTATGCGGGCAATTATCCGGCGGCACTGGCAGAAGCAGAACGTGCGCATCAGTCGAAGCCCGACGGGGTAATGGAAAACCTCAACCTGGGCATGCTGTTGCGCCTGAGTGGTGACTATGCCGCCAGCAACAAGGCACTGGAAACCGCCAAGCGAAAAATTGATTCACTCTATGCCACCTCGGTGAGTGAGCAGGGCGGTGCCCTGTTGCTGAATGATGCGGTGATCAGCTACCAGGGTGAGCGTTTTGAACAGGTGCTGCTGCACCTGTATATGGCGCTCAACTATCTCAGTCTGCAGCAGCCGGATTCGGCCCGGGTGGAATTACTGCAGTCACAGGTCAAGCTCAACGAATGGGGTGAGCCGAAAGATGATGTGGCGTTTATGCGCTATTTTTCCGCCATCCTGTTCGAAATGCTGGGTGAACAAAGCGATGCCACTGTGGCTTATCGAAAGGCGGTGGATGCCTATAAAAATACCCGTTATAAACACCACCTTGATGTGCCCCAGCAGCTGAAAAAAGACCTGTTACGCAGCCTGGCGTTAATGGGTATGGATAACGAATTGTCTGTGTACAAAAAACAGTTTGCGATGAATGATTTCAGGCCGAGTAGAGAAAAGCAGCAGGCTGAAATTATTGTTATTCTGGAAAAAGGCATGGTGCCGCAACGTGAACAGATTGTACTGCAGACCTGGTCCAGTGAATTATCCTCGATGGTGCGAATCGCAGTGCCATCCTATCCACGGCCACCATTGCACATAGCCAGCACGCAGTTGCGTGTGGCAGAGCAGCAATATACCACACAGGTTGTCGCCGACATTGATGCCATGGCGCGCGCCTCGCTGGAAGAAGATCTGCCACTGATTACCGCACGTGCCATCGCGCGGGCGGCGATCAAGAAAAAATCGGAACGCAATGTGGCGGAAAACTCCGGCTCGGTGGCGCAACTGGCGTTAATGGCCTTTAATCTCGGTTCTGAAATCGCGGATACCCGTGGCTGGAATACCTTGCCCCAGCAAATTGAACTGGCACGTATTCCGCTTCCACCGGGAAGTTATCAACTGGATGTGTCTTCGCCTGCAGCGAACAGCAGTGCATACCAGACCAGGATAGAACTTAAAGCCGGTGAAAAAATAATCGTCAATCAACGCTGGACAAAACCGGTGCTGTCGGCGGACAGTGTGCGTGGCCCGGGACGTTTATTGATTATTCCGATCTTTCCGCTGCAGATATTTCGATAAGGCCGCGTATGAAAAAGCTGTTGATTATGTTTTGTCCGATATTGCTCGCATTTAATGTGCAGGCCGATAAAGCACCGGACTGGGTCAGTCATCAGGGCAGGGGAAATAGCGAGATCTTTTTATCCGCCACCGGCACCGCAGCGAATATTGAGCTGGCCAAAGATCGGGCGCTGGGCAATCTGGCAAAAATTTTCGAGGCACAGGTCAGCGACACCACCCGTCGTGAGTCGATAAGCCATGTCAATATTGAACTGGGTGAGGAAACGCTTGAGCAGGACCACCGGCTCACACAACGGGTGCAGGTAAAATCCGATGTGGTGATCAAGGGTGCAGTGATCAGTGAGATCTGGCATGACCCATCACTGCAGCTTTATCATGCACTGGCTGAACTCAACCGCGTGCAGGCAAAAAATAATTTATTCGATGAAATATTGCAGCTGGATGAGCAAACCCTTGTGTTACTCAAACAGCAGAAAATAACGCAAGACCGGCTGCAGCGTATTGCATACACTACTCAGGCAATTGAGTTGCAGCAGCAACGTCAGGCATTGCAGCAGATGCTTAAAATTATCGACCTTCATGGCCTCGGTGATGAGGCGCCATGGCGACTATCTGAACTGGCTCTTTTACTTGAAAAACAATTGCAGGATCTGTCACTGTCTTTAGTCATTAGCCATGATCAGGCTTCAGAAAAACTTGAAAGAACCCTGCTAGCCGCAATGACCAATGCAGGCTTTAGTACAAGTGCGCAGGGTGATTATCAGTTAGCTGCACAGCTGGATGTGAATGATCTGGGTTTTCAGCAGGGCTGGTACTGGCAGCGGGCGGTGCTGGAAGTGCAATTGAAACAGGGTAAGCAGTTGCTCGGCAGCCACTCATTCCGTTTTAAAGTGGCGGCGCTGCGGCAGACAGAACTGGAGCGGCGATTGCTGTCGATGATCAGTCAGAAGCTCAATGATGAGTTGTATATAACCGTGCTTGGTTTTGCTTCAGTTAGCAGTCGACAATAAAAAGCCCTGACCATATCTACCCATAATGATCTACCCATAATGCATAAAGCAGCCAACAGGCTGCTTTATGCATTATGGGTAATGTGCTTAAAACTATTAATTAACGTTTATCAATCGGCACATAGTCGCGTTCAGTGGCACCCACATAAATCTGCCGGGGGCGACCGATGCGCTGCGATGGGTCGGAGATCATTTCGCTCCAGTGAGCCACCCAGCCAACCGTACGTGCGATAGCAAACATCACCGTAAACATATTGGCGGGAATATTCAGTGCGCGATAGATAATGCCTGAGTAGAAATCCACATTGGGATAGAGTTTACGTTTAATAAAATACTCGTCTTTCAATGCGCGCTCTTCCAGTTTTGTAGCCAGTTCGAGCAGCGGATTGTTTTCGTCGGACAGTTCATTCAGTACCCGGTAACACATGTCGCGAATCAGCATGGCGCGTGGATCGAAGTTGCGATACACACGGTGACCGAAACCCATCAGGCGGAACGGGTCTTTTTTGTCCTTGGCTTTGTCAATGAACTTGTCGATATTGGATACATCGCCAATTTCTTCCAGCATTTTTAATACCGCTTCATTGGCACCGCCGTGGGCAGGCCCCCAGAGGGATGCAATGCCCGAGGCGATACAGGCAAACGGGTTGGCGCCGGAGCTGCCGGCGAGGCGAACCGTGGAGGTGCTGGCATTCTGCTCATGGTCCGCATGCAGGATAAACAGCAGGTTCATCGCTTCGACCGCCGTCGGGCTGGGCTCGTATTCTTCACAGGGGGTTGAAAACATCATGTGCAAGAAGTTGCCGCAGTAATCCAGATGGTTTTTTGGATACATAAACGGCTCACCCACATTGTGCTTGTAACTGGCCGCCGCAATGGTGGGGATTTTGGCAATCATGCGATGCGCTGAAATTTCCCGGTGCCTGGGGTCGTAAATATTGAGCGAGTCATGGTAGAAGGCCGACATGGAACCGGTAACCCCGATCATGATCGCCATCGGGTGCGCATCATGGTGAAAGCCTTCAAAGAAGGTACGCATGGTTTCGCGGATCATCGTATGGTGCATGATGATGTCCTGGAAGTTCTCCAGTTCGGTTTTTGATGGCAGCTCACCGTATAGCAGCAGGAAGGCAACTTCGAGGAAGTTGCTATTGGCGGCCAGCTGTTCAATCGGGTAACCGCGGTAGCGCAGGATGCCTTTTTCACCGTCAATATAGGTAATTGAACTTTTGGTGCTGGCGGTTGAGACAAAACCCGGATCATAGGTGAGCAGGCCCTTTTCCTTGTAGAGCGCGGTCACGTCCAGTGCTGAGGGGCCCTGGGTGCCGTGCAATAGCTCCAGCTCCAGTGAATCACCCGTTGCAGAATTGGTTAAGCTGAATTGATCCGCCATATTTAGGAACCTTTCATTTGAATCTAAAATCTTCGTGAGTTGTTACGAAGCTGCAGAAACTGCATACCTGAAAAAACGCGATTATAGA
>JBFFND010000086.1:0-8187 GCA_041563375.1 Gammaproteobacteria bacterium
CGCGCCAGTTTAGCCAGGTCAGCTGCCGTGGTTACATGGTCTTTATGCGGCCAGCCAGTGGAATTAACAAAGTTGGTATCCTGCATACCCAGCGCACGTGCATGCTGGTTCATGTAATCGGCAAACGCGGATTCGGTACCTGCTATGTGTTCCGCCATGGCAACCGTCGCATCATTACCCGATTGCACAATAATACCTTTCAGCAGGTCATCGACTTTTACTTTATTACCCACCTCAACAAACATCTTCGAGCCTTTCATACGCCAGGCTTTTTTGCTGATCAGAACTTCTTCGTCAACCGATAAACGACCCGCCTCAATTTCCTTGTAAATCACATAGGCTGTCATCAGCTTGGTAATACTTGCCGGTTCGACTTTTTTATGGATATTTTTTTCTGCCAGAACCCGGCCGCTGTGGAAATCAATCAATAAAAAACTCTCGGCGGCTAATTTCGGTTGTGCTGGCACCGGTGCCGCAGCGGCGGAAACAGACCAGATAAAAATAAATAGAAAACTTAACTTGCTCAACACTTTTGACATATTTATAACCATAAAATTAACTTTTAAAAAAATAACTAATCAACCACCACACGCGCACTATTCACCCCGATACCATTAAGATCATTAATCACTTTATAGGCCAGATCGACGTTGGGTAAGGGTCCGATACGTACCCGATAGAGCTTGTTACCATCGTTTTCCACCACATGCACGCGCACACTCTGCATGTGTTTACTGCGCAATTCACCCGCCATGGTTTCTGCAGCGGTTTCGGTGCCCATCGCCGCCACCTGCACATGAATTTTTCCCTGCGAATTATTATCTGTTGGCATCACCACATCACGGGTATCCAGATCCAGTCCGGCGGTGTTAATCACGCGAATACTCACCGGCCCGGTACCGGTGGCGGAAATACCCAGTTTGCGCGCCGCAGCATAGGACAGGTCGATAATCCGTCCCTCATGAAAAGGCCCGCGGTCATTAACTTTGACGATAATCTTGCGGCCGTTTTGTTTGTGCGTCACTTCCACATAACTGGGCAGGGGCAGATGTTTGTGTGCAGCCGTCATGGCATACATATTATAGGGCTCACCACTGGAGGTTCTACGACCATGAAACTTGGTACCGTACCAGGAAGCAATGCCGTCTTCTTTAAAGCCATTGGCATTCTGCATGACCTTATAGGTTCGGCCCATCACGGTGTAACTCGGTGGATTACCGTAACGACTCAACGGTTCATTTTTAGGTACTGCATTAGGGGTATCATCGCGCACAAAATCACCCGGTGCACTGTCACCCGGCGCACAGCCGAACAGACTTAAACTGCCGACAAGCAATCCAAGTAAAACCGTTTTATTCTGATATAACCCTGTCATATTTAGCTGTTACAGGCTATTTTGCCTGGTATTTTTCCGTTATCGCCTGGCTCAGTTGATACACCGCCATGGCATACAATGGACTGTGATTATAACGGGTAATCACATAAAAATTATTCAGCGCCAGCCAGTACTCGTCACCATCTGTTGCGTCCAGTTTTAACAGTGTGGCCAGTGTCTGATCTGCAAATTCATCCGGCGCGCTGACACCAGCCTGCCTGAAATCAGCAACCGGTGTATGGGGTTTCATTTCACGGTTACCGAGTGCGGCTGCTCTATCATTTACCTCAACCTGGGCCACCACCGGCTCGCCCAGTTTCCAGCCGTGACGTTTGAAATAATTTGCCACACTGCCAATGGAATCTGCTGAGCCATTCCAGAAATCCCTTACACCGTTGCCATCAAAATCTACTGCATAACTTCTGAAACTGCTGGGAATAAACTGCGGCATACCCATGGCACCGGCATAGGAGCCGGTAAGCTGTTTGATATTAAGTTTCTCTTCACGCACCATTAACAGGAAATGTTTAAGCTGCTTACGAAAGAAAGGCGCACGGGGCGGATAATCAAAGCCCAGGGTGGTCAATGCGTCGAGCACAGGATAATTACCCGCGTGGCGACCATAGTAGGTTTCTACACCGATGATTGCCACTATGAAGGCCGCATCCACCGCGTACTGTTTCTCGGCTCTGTTTAATAATTCACGGTTGTCTTTCCAGAACTGCACGCCCTGCTCAATACGCCTGTCATTGAGAAAAATTCTGCGGTAGTCGCCCCAGCTCAACACCCCTTCTGCTGGACGGGCTATGGCCTCCAGTGCGGTGGTCTGCTGTTTGACCTCCGACATCCAGTGACGTATTTGCGCCTTGTCAAAACCATGCTCCTGGTGCATTTCCTCGATAAACTGATCGACGTCACTGCGCCCGGTGTAATTGGCCTGCGCCGTTAACGGCAACACACAGAGCAGGCACCCCAGGTTGAGTAAACGACTGAATAAGACGGGTCTTTTCATAGGATTCCGTGAATTTTTCATAAGATTTATTTCTACTTAGACCAGAGTCGGCGGTGAGAGTTTATCGACATCAACATGCCAAAGCCTGCCATCAGGGTTACCATTGACGTGCCGCCATAGCTGATTAATGGTAATGGTACCCCAACCACCGGCAAAATTCCTGATACCATGCCCACATTCACAAACAAATAAACAAAAAAGGTCAGGCTAAGACTGCCACCGAGCAAGCGCGAAAAGGTATCCTGCCCACCGACCGCAATCACCATGCCGCGAATAATAATAAACCCATACAGGGCAAGCAGCAGCATGCCACCAATCAGGCCGAATTCTTCCGCATACACGGCGAATATAAAATCGGTGGACTGCTCCGGCAGAAAGTTCAGGTGCGACTGGCTGCCATTGAGCCAGCCACGACCATACACGCCGCCCGAGCCTATAGCGATTTTAGACTGGATAATATGATAGCCAGCACCCAGCGGATCACGCTGCGGATCCAGCAGGGTCAGCACGCGACCACGCTGGTAGTCATGCATAAAGTGCCAGATCAACGGCAACAGCGCCGCTGCCAGCACCGCCAGCCCCATCATCAGCCGCCAGCTTAAACCACCCAGGAACACCACAAAAAAACCGGCAGCAAAGATCAGCAGAGCCGTACCCAGGTCCGGCTGCATGGCGATCATCAGGGTGGGGGTCAGGATCAGCACGGCCGCGATGCCCAGGGTGCGCCAGGAAGGCGGCAAGGGCTTTTCTGCAAAATACCAGGCCATCATCATCGGCGTCACCAGCTTCATCATCTCCGATGGCTGAAAACGGATAAAGCCCAGATCCAGCCAGCGCTGTGCACCCTTACCGATGTCTCCCATGAAAATCACCAGTAATAGCAGCAACACCCCGACGGCATAAATCCAGGGCGCCCAGAAGCGCAGTGTTGAAGGTGGAATCTGCGCCACCACCAGCATCACCACCAGCGCCAGTGCAATACGCGTCAGCTGGCGATTCAGCAGCGCCATCGACTGATCACCGGCACTGTACAGCACCCCCAGCCCCACCATCAGCAATAGCCCGATACCCAGCGACAACAGCGGATCAAGGTGCAGCAGGCGCATCAGCTGAATACTGAAGCTGGGGCGGTAACGCTTGTCTCTTACACCAGTGTCAATCATTGCTCTGTCCCCTGCGCCTGCTTTGCTGGCGATTTAAGCACGGTGTCCTGCAATTTACCGATGCGCAGCCACTCATCAATCACTGTACGCGCGATGGGTGCGGCCACGCCGCTGCCATGACCACCATTTTCAGCAATCACCGCCACCACAATCTCCGGTTTGTCCGCCGGTGCGAAGGCAATAAACAGCGCATGATCACGCAGTTTCCTGGCCACTGTTTCCTCATCGTACTCTTCATCCTGGGCAATTCCGAACACCTGGGCGGTACCGGTTTTACCGGCCATTTTGAAATCCAGCCCATAGGCCGAGCTGCGTGCCGTACCGCGCAGGTCATGCATTACGCTGACCATGCCCTGAATCGCATGCTCCCAGTTGCTGCGCCGCTTCAGCGTCACTGCGGGCTTGTCCGGCCAGTCGGGCAGCAACCAGTTATTCGTGGCCACCTGCTCGATCTGCGCCAGCAAGTGTGGCTGCCTACGCTCACCACGCATCGCCAGAACCGAGGTGGCCGATGCCATCTGCATGGGGGTGACCAGCATATACCCCTGGCCAATACCGGTTATCAGGGTTTCGCCAGGGAACCAGATCATATTACGATTGCGTTTTTTCCATTCCCTCGACGGCAGCAGTCCGGAGCGCTCACCCAGTAGATCGATGCCGGTTTTTTCCCCCAGCCCGAACTGCTGCAGAAAGGCGTGAATACGGTCTATGCCCATACGGTAGGCCAGCTCGTAATAATACACGTCGCAGGACTGGGCAATGGAGGCATCCAGATCGATCTCGCCATGGCCGGTTTTTTTCCAGTCACGGTACTTGCGTTCGTCATTCGGCAACATATAGCTGCCAGTGCAGTTAACCGTCTCCTTATGCCCGATCTGGTGAGACTCCAGCCCCCCCAGCCCCACCAGCGGCTTGATAATCGAACCCGGCGGGTACTGCCCCATAATCGAGCGGTTAAACAGTGGACGCTCCGGCGAATCTCGCAGGCGGTGATAGTCCTTGTAGCTGATGCCATGCACAAACAGATTGGGGTCAAATGAAGGCATGCTCGCCATCGCCAGCACTTCACCGGTTTGTGGCTGCATCACCACCACCGAGCCGTTGTAGTCCTGCAGGGCCTGCTCCGCCACCTTTTGCAGGCGGGCATCCAGGGTCAGCCACAGGTTATTGCCGGGTACCGGCGGAATTTTTTCCAGCACCCGCAACTCACGTCCCTGTACATTCACCTCGATGTTTTTATAGCCCACCATGCCGTGCAGCTCATTTTCGTAGTAGCGCTCGAGGCCATTCTTGCCAATGTGGGTGGTGCCCTTGTAGTTGGCCTGATCGACTCGCTTCAGCTCCTCTTCATCGATACGTCCCACATAGCCGATGACATGCGCCATACTTTCACCCATGGGGTAATAACGACTGAGACGGGCATTGATGTCCACACCGGGGAACTCGTGCCGATTGACCGCCAGCGCCGCCACTTCCTTGTCCGACAACTGGGTACGCAGCGGAATAGCCTCGAATTTGCGGCTACGCTTCACCTCTTTATGAAAACGCACCAGGGTGGCCTCATCCAGCTCGATAATCCGCCCCAGCTCAAACAGGGTACGCTGCATGTTATCGACCTGTTCGGGAATGATATCCAGCTGATAGGAGGGACGGTTTTCCGCCAGTACCACGCCATTGCGGTCATAAATCAGGCCACGATTGGGTGCCAGTGGCGTCAGGCGGATACGGTTATTTTCCGACAGGGATGCAAAATGACTGAACTCGAAAAACTGCAGGTACAGCAGGCGGGATAGCAGTACCAGTATCAGCAGAATACTCAGTATCGCGGCCACCAGAGCACGCCGCTTGAACAGCAGCGCCTCCAGTGTATGATTTTTAATTACCGTGCGACGTGGCATCTAGAGCGGTCTAAACCTCCGTCGGATCAGGCATACTGCTTGTTGTGACGTTCAATGCTGCTCATGATTTCTTCACTGGCACGATCCACACCAACCCAGTTTTCCACCTTCACCCATTTACCGGATTCCAGCGCCTTGTACTGCTCGAAGAAGTGGGTGATCTGATTCAGCATATCGTCATGCAGGTCCTGTGGCTTTTGCACATTATCATACAGCTTGGTGAGCTTGCTTACCGGCACAGCCAGCACTTTATGGTCTTCACCCGCCTCATCGGTCATTTCCAGCATACCGATCGGACGGCAACGAATCACCGAGCCGGAAATCAGCGGCACAGGGGTCACCACCAGCACGTCAACCGGATCACCGTCTTCAGACAGGGTATGTGGCATAAAGCCGTAATTACATGGGTAAAACATCGCAGTGCCCATAAAGCGATCAACCATCAGCGTACCGCTTTCTTTCTCTACTTCATATTTAACCGGTGAGCCATGCGACGGAATTTCGATGACAACATTAATATCGGTTGGCACATTCTCGCCAACCGAGAGGTTCTCAAGATTCATACAACTGTTACCTTAAATTTTACTGCGTGTTTAAACATTGATTTAATTTAGTGCTAGGCTCATAACACAAGCCGCTGGCACTAAATAAAATGTGTGGATTATTCAGAGTTTCGAGATTATATCAAGAAGCCGCACTAGAATACTCGACATATTCTACGCAATGATTAAAATCCAGCTGTATTGCCACTATATAAGGCCTGTTAGGGGGACTAAAGGATATGAAACTTGTACTACTGGGAGCGCCCGGCTCCGGTAAGGGCACACAAGCCAAGCTGTTAGTTGATAAACTGAACATTCCACAGATCTCCACCGGTGATCTGCTGCGAGCTGCGGTAGAAGCACAGACCCCGCTGGGCCGCCAGGCCAAGGCGATTATGGACGCAGGCCAGCTGGTACCCAATGATCTGGTGCTGGGGCTGATACGCGAACGCCTCAATAACCCGGACTGCCGCAACGGCTTTATTCTGGATGGTTTCCCACGCAACCTGGAACAGGCAGAAGAACTGGATCGCCTGCTGGACAGCCTGTCGATGCCGATACAGAAGTCGATACTGATCGACGTGGATTTCGACATACTGATGCAGCGCCTCACCGGCCGCCTGACCTGTGAAGACTGCGGTGCGGTATACAATATCTTTACCAATCCACCGACCATGGAAGACGAATGCGACAAGTGTGGCGGCAACCTGCATCATCGCTCCGACGACAATGAAGAAACCATCGGCAAGCGCCTGCGCGTGTATGAAACACAGACCCAGCCGGTGGCAGATTATTACCGCCAGCAAGGCAAGCTGTCAGTGATTGAAGGCAAGGGCGACATCAAAGATATCTTTAACGACATGCTGGGCGCACTGAAAAACGTACCCGCTGCGCGAGCTATTCAACCGGCAAAGGCGGCGAAAGCACCCGTACCGGTCAGCTCTGCAGTCAGCAACAAGCCGGCGGTTGCTGAGCAGCCAGCCGCCAAACTGGCAGAAAATGTAGCCAAAGCCAGTGCTGCACAGGCTGCACCTAAAGCTAAAGCGACACCTAAGGCCACAGCAAAGGCCAGCCCGGCTGCTGCTAAAGCCAAAGCCGCTGCAAAACCTGCTGCCAAAGCAACGGCTAAAAAGTCTGCGACCAGTAAGGCTTCGAGCACAGCCACCACAGCAAAAGCCAGCGTTAAAAAAGCGGTCGGCAAGGCAGCAGCAACAGAAAAGCCGGCTAGCAAAGCTGCCGCCAGCCCAAAAGGCAGCAAGGCACCGGGCAAAAAAGCCGCTGCCAGCAAAACTGCAGCCAAAAAGGCCGCTCCGGCAAAGCCAGCGGTGAAAAAAGCGGCAGCTAAAAAAGTCGCGCCGAAAACGGCAGCATCCAGCAAGCCCACAAAGGCAACACCAAAAGCAAAGGCCAGCGCGAAAAAGAAAGTTGCTACCAGCAGTGCCGCAGATGGCCTGCAGAGCATGCGCAGCACCCTGAGCAAGCTGGAAGCGGAACTGAAGCAGGTTAAGGCAGAAATCGCCCAGAGCGAAAAGCGCAGTAAGGATTTGCTGGCCATCGAAACCAGCAAAAACCAGATGCGCAAGCAGTTCTCGGCACAATGGCAGAAAGACCTGTTAAAAAGCCTGAAAAAGATTAAATAGTCTTACTGGCTAAACGCTGCAGTTCATTTATGGCAAGCACAAAAAAGGCCGCTTTAAGCGGCCTTTTTTGTGGCTAATATGAATTATGCTTTATTACCGGCTTCCGCCTCAGCGGCTGCAATTTCCGCCCTGACCGTTTCCATATCCAGCTCCTTAACCTGCTTCACCAGCTGCTCCAGCGCACTCTCGGGCAACATGCCGGCCTCGGAGAACAGTACGATCTGTTCACGGAACACCATCAGCGTGGGAATCGAACGAATCTGGAAATGCGCCGCAATCGCCTGCTCTTCTTCTGTATTGACCTTGGCAAATACAATATCCCCGTGCTTTTCAGACACCTCTTCAAAAATCGGTGCAAAGTTTTTACAAGGGCCACACCAGGGTGCCCAGAAATCGATGATAACGATGTCATTTTCTACAATGGTTTTTTCAAGGTTCTGTTCGTTTAATTCTATTGTCGCCACTTTGTGCCTCCAGTGTTTCACGCTGTTTAGTATGAATGGCCGCTGACGCATGCAGAGACCAGATTGATGAACCCGTGCCAGCAAACAAGACAA
>JBFFND010000087.1:0-8135 GCA_041563375.1 Gammaproteobacteria bacterium
GCCTATGCTATCACAACACCCAGCCCATGATCGCTGCAGGTACCCACAATGACCCTATGGCCCGCGATTAGCACACAGATCGAACAGGCCACCGGCCAGCCCTTTGTAATGCGCACAGAGCAGGCGGTGGGCGGTGGCTGCATTAACAGCGCCTGCCGCGTTGGTGATGGCGAGCGCGAGTTTTTCGTCAAGCTCAACAGTGCCCGCTACGGTGACATGTTCGAAGTGGAGTACCTGTCGCTGCTGGAAATGGCGGCCAGCAAAACCATCCGCGTGCCCGAGCCTGTCTGCCATGGCGAGGCCGACGGCCAGGCGTTCCTGGTGCTGGAATACCTGCCGCTCAAGGGCCGCGCCGATCCCCAGCTGCAGGGCCAGCAACTGGCGGCGATGCACCGTCATTTCGGCGAACGCTTCGGCTGGCAGCGCGACAATACGATTGGCTCGACACCGCAGTACAACCAGCCCGGCGATAACTGGGTGGAGTTCTGGCGTGAGCAGCGGCTGCTGCCGCAACTGCAGCTGGCACAGCAGAACGGTTACGGCCGCTCACTGGGTATCATGGATCGGCTGCTGGCGGATTTCCCCCGCCTGTTCAGTGACTACCAGCCGCAGCCATCGATGCTGCACGGTGATTTGTGGGGTGGCAATGCCGCGGCGCTGGCGGATGGTACACCGGTGATTTTCGATCCGGCGTTTTATTACGGCGACCGCGAAACCGATATCGCCATGACCACGCTGTTCGGTGGTTTCAGCCCGGCCTTCTATGACGCCTATAATGAAAGCTGGCCACTGGACCCCGGCTACCCGGGTCGCAAGCACCTGTATAACCTGTATCACCTGCTCAATCACCTCAACCTGTTTGGCAGCGGCTACCTTGGCCAGGCCATTGCGTCGGCAGAACGGGTACTGGCAGAAATATAAATTCGACGCACAGCGCGCTGCATCAGCGATTACTCCAATGGGCGGCAAAGCTGTCGACCACTCGACTGGTAATACCCCCCGAACTGCATGTAAAATTCGCCCTCTGATTTATTACTCTGAATTGATACTGGCCGCCACATTGAAACACGAAATCCAAACCCTGCTGACCCAGGCACTGAGTCATCTTAAAACCACCGGCCTGATTCCGGCAGAGCTGTCGCCGGAGATTCAGATATCCCGCACCCGGGATCGCAGCCATGGTGACTTTGCCTGCAACCTGGCGATGATGCTGGCCAAACCCACCGGCAAGAACCCCCGTGAAGTAGCGCAGTTGCTGATCGACGCGCTGCCCACACACGGCCACCTGGACAAGGTGGAAATTGCCGGCCCCGGTTTTATTAACTTTTTTGTCTCCCAGGACAACACCCTGGCGGTGATCGAGCATATCAATACCCAGGCTGAAACCTATGGCCTGAGCAATATCGGCGCCGGGCGACGCGTACAGATCGAATTCGTTTCCGCCAACCCTACCGGCCCGCTGCACGTGGGGCATGGTCGCGGTGCGGCCTACGGTGCGACGGTGGCCTCACTGCTGAGCGCGGTGGGTTTCAATGTGCACCGTGAATACTATGTCAACGATGCTGGTCGGCAGATGGACATTCTTGCCACCAGTGTGTGGTTGCGTTACCTGCAACACTGCGGTGTGGAACTGACCTTCCCCAGCAACGGTTACCAGGGTGAGTATGTAAAAGACATCGCCGAGCAACTCTATGCGCAGCACGATAAAAACCTGATGCACCCGGCGGCCGCGGTGTTCGATGGCATAGTCGCGGATGAGCCGGCGGGCGGTGACAAGGAAGCCCACATCGATGCGCTGATTGAACGCGCACAGATCCTGCTGGGGGATGATTCCTATCTGCAGGTGTTCGATGCCGGCCTGAACACCATTATTGATGACATTCGTGAAGACCTGCTGGAATTCGGCGTGGAATATGATGAATGGTTTTCCGAGCGCAGCCTGGCCCACAAGGGTTTAATCAAGCAGGCCATCGAACGACTGCAGAAAGCCGATTACGTGTACGAGAAAAACGGCGCACTGTGGTTCAAGTCAACCGAGTTTGGTGACGAGAAAGACCGCGTGGTGGTGCGTGACAATGGCCAGAGCACCTACTTTGCTTCCGACATTGCCTACCACATGGACAAGATGGAGCGCGGCTTTGATCGGGTGATTGATATCTGGGGCGCGGACCATCACGGTTATATTCCCCGGGTGAAAGCGGCACTGCAGGCACTGGGTGATGATGTCGATAAACTGGATGTGCTGCTGGTGCAGTTTGCCAGCCTGTATCGCGGCGGCGAGAAAGTGCCCATGTCGACCCGTTCCGGTTCCTTTGTCACCCTGCGTGAACTGCGCGATGAAGTGGGTCGCGATGCCGCCCGTTTCTTTTACGTGTTACGCAAATGTGAACAGCACATGGACTTTGACCTGGACCTGGCCAAGTCGCAGAGCAGTGACAACCCGGTGTATTACATCCAGTATGCCCATGCGCGTATCTGCAGCATTTTCCGCCAGCTGGAAGAAAAACAGCTCAGCCATGATGCGGCCAGTGGCAGTGAACATTTAAGTTTACTCACCGAAACCCATGAAACCGACCTGATCACTTCGCTGGCGAAATACCCGGAAGTGGTGGAAAAATCTGCGCTCAATGAAGAGCCCCATCAGCTGGCGCATTACCTGCGTGAACTGGCCAATCAATTACACACCTATTACAACGCACACCAGTTTATTGTGGATGACGCCGCGCTGCGCAACGCGCGACTTAACCTGATCCAGGCGACACGCCATGTACTGCGCAACGGCTTACAATTGCTTGGCGTTAGTGCGCCTGAGTCGATGTAGGACGTTTGATGTCATCTACTTCACGTGATTTTAAAGGACGTAAAATGTCTGAAAAAAAGCCTGTACCGGGTTATGTCTGGATGCTGGCCGGCCTGGCTATCGGACTGTTTGCGGCATTCCTGGTTTATCTCAGCAAGCAACCGGCAGAAAACATCAGCTTCACCGAATCGGTAAAACAGGAACTACAGAAAGCACGCGAGCAGGACACGGTTGAAGTCACTGAAACAGAATCCATTGATAACGGCAAGGCTGAAAAGCCGGCGAGCAGTAAGCCGCGTTTCGAGTTCTATACCATTCTGTCAGAGCTTGAAGTGTTTGTACCGGAACCTGAAATAGACAGTAAACAGGCTGCAAAAACCACGGCAAAAACAGATATAAAAATAAACAGTAACAATGGCGAAATAAAAAAATATATTCTGCAGGCGGGTTCATTTAAAAGCCTGGCCGATGCAGAACGGCATAAAGCCACGCTGGCTTTACTCGGCGTGCAGTCGTCCATACAAAGTGTATCCATCAATAACGACCAGTGGCACCGTGTGCGCATTGGCCCGTTCAGCAGAGCGGACCAACTGTATGACACACTTAGCACTTTAAAACAAAACAATATACAAGCCATGACGATGGAGTTAAAATAGCCCCGCCTTAAAACCTGCGAAGACAGGTAAGGATGCAGCTGCAAACGCACTGCAATGGAGTTATTTTTTCAGGATATAAACATTTATGTTACGGCTATTTGACGATGCGTGGATGCGCAAATTTAAGGACGAGTGGAACAGGGATCCTTATCTTTCCAGCCATCTACAACAGATTAATTTTTCTTCCACCATTGCCTACGGCTTTCCCGATGAAGACGCACCAAGAGCGTGCATAGTGGTAGAAAACGGCTATATTACCAGGGCAGAAAAGTACAAGGACCAGCAACTCAACTGGGATTTGCGCGCCAGGGAAAACCACTGGAAAGAGTGGCTGAGTCGCGAGGTTGGCACCACGGGTATTGGCCTGGCCTACAGCACCGGCAAGCTCAAGTTTATTGAGGGTGATTATAAGGCGATGATTCGCAATCCGAAAATGTCATCACCTTTTATAAAAAGTTTTTCTGTCATGAGCCGGGTGCAGCTGGAGCAGACAGAAGCCGCACGAGCAGACATGGCTGGCACCACAACGAGCCGGGTAGCTACAGGCTTCCGGAAATGATAATTCACAACGTATAAGGTATATCGGGGTCAGCTTTCTGTGCACAAAAGTCTGGAAAAAAATTTACCCGATTTAATTAACACCTTCGCCAGCAGCGACACGCCACTGGAAGCCCGCTGGGCCATTACCATCCTGGATTTTTTCCCACAAACCCTGCTGGAATCCGCACAGCGTCCCGTTGAAAAATGCCAGCTCAGCAATTTAAACGGCACCATCGAAATCCCCTGCATCAAAGCCGGCAACGGCTATTTCCTGCACACCAAACAGGGCACAGAGGCTTTTTCCGACAGCGACCTGCAACTGGTGAGCTCACTGCTGCGCCTGGCACAGCAGTTTATTACCGTGGAAGATGCGATTGAGCGTGGCGCCAGTGAAGAACGCCAGCGCATTGCCCGCGACCTGCATGATGATGTGGCGGCTCGCCTGCTGACCCTGATCCATGCGGTTAAAGACGAAGAAACCATTGCACTGTCTCGCAGCATCCTCAAATCACTGCGAAACGCCATCTACACGCTTGACAATAAATCAACAGTAACGATACTAGATGCTATCACCGATTTACGGGCCGAGATCCAGGACAGGCTCAACCCGATTGGTATGCAGCTATTATGGGAACAGGGTGAGGGTCTGGATGAACTCAGCTTTACCCCACGCCAGCATATCAATTTAAACCGCATACTGCATGAAGCAACAACCAATATAATTCGCCATGCACAGGCGCAATATATGGAAATTAGTATCGACTGCCAGCAGCAACAGCTGACCGTAGATTGCCGCGATAACGGCACAGGGTTCGATGTCGATAAATGCATTCCAGGCAAGGGCATTAATAATATAAGAACACGCGTTCAGGAACTGAACGGAACAGTGGAGTGGTCTGCTGTTCAACTCGACGACTCTGACACCAACAAAGGAAGCTGCCTGAGAATAAGCTTTCCGCTGACCCTCAAGGCGATATAATAATGCAAACTGTACTTGTTATTGAAGACCATGCTGAAACCCGTGAATGGCTCAGCTCGATTATCCACCAGGCGTTTGTTGAAGCCGAAGTGCACGAAGCCTCCAGCCTGGCACAGGCCAGGGAGCACCTGAAACACCACCAGTTCGACCTGGCACTGATTGATCTCAATCTGCCGGATGGCAACGGGGTGGAGATTATCAGTGAAATCGTGCAGTCATCCCCCACCACCTACTGCGTGGTCGCGACCATTTTTGATGACGACAGCCACCTGTTCCCTGCACTTAAAGCCGGTGCCCAGGGCTACCTGCTGAAAGAACAGACCTCGGATGAATTTATCAGCAACCTGCAGGGCATTATCAAGGGTGAGCCACCGATTTCACCCTCGATTGCGCGCAAGATGATCACCCATTTCCATGCCACGCAAAGTGAAGCCGATGCGGCCGATTCGGACAAGCCGGATTTATCCCGCCGTGAGAAGGAAATTCTCGGTGCGATTGCCAAGGGCCTGAGCCGCAATGAAGCCGCTGAAGTGCTGGGCATTACCTCGAATACCGTGGCCAGCCACCTGAAAAGCATTTACGGCAAGCTGAATGTATCGAATCGTGCGCAGGCCACACTGGAAGCGCTGCGCCTCGGACTGGTATCACCCTAGACGACCCGGCCCAACCCAACTGGGCCGGCTAGTTTAGCGGCGCAATCTGCTCGACCGCTGCACGACTGAACCTGAGCACATGCCCCTTAAACGGCTGCTGCAGATACTCGCAGGCCTCCGGCTTATGCCGGCTGTGAATATAACCCAGTGACTGCATCTTTTTTGTAAAACCGGTGTAGTGGCCGCGCCCCGGGTCCACCAGAATAATTTCACACTGCGGGCTGGCGTGACGCTGGATAAACCCCGACAACTGTTCAATATGCTGCTGTTCATACAGCAGGTCCGCACCGATCAATACATCAAACTGACCCAGCCCCGGATGTGACTCTGCCCAGCTGGTGCGCAGAAACGGAATGTGACGGCCATTATTCAGGCGGGTGTTTTCTGCCAGGAAGCTGCCCGCCTCGGGATGATAATCGGTCGCGGTAATATCCGCACCACGGGCATTCAATAACAGGCTGCTTAAGGCCATGCCACAACCCATTTCCAGCACTCGCTTGCCCGCAATCGGATAGGCCAGCATTTCATGGGCCAGTACCTGGCTGGAATCCCAGACCACACCAAACAGCGACCATTGCGCCGAGGAAATGCCCAGCAATTCGGCTTCACCCAGGGTATCGGAAAATTGTTGTTTATCTCGCAGGCTGCGAATATGGATATCCAGCTCATCAAATTCGATGGTCTGGTAGCGGACACGGTAGGGAAACATAATCAGGCTCGGTGTAATAACACGCAACAAGCACTGGATTCGCTACGCAAGGGGCGCCACTATAGGCGCTTTACACAGGTGTTAGCAAGCATTTAGCGACGAACCGGGCGCCGCGTTGCCCTTATTAGCGAGACATTACTGATTCAGGGCAATTTTTGCCTGCAGGGAAAAGGAGTCACCTGCCGCCAGGCTGATCACATCGCTCGCTGCATTGGCGGTTTCCACGCAGACAAAACGCTGGTAATCGTCGGGCTTCAGATCCGCACTCTGTTCGCACAGTTGCTGCCACGGATTCCACACCACCGCGGTGGCATTGTTTTTACTCTGCAGGCTAATCGTCGCATCGGCTGAATGGGATGGCGCAATGTGTTTGAGCGTGATTTTTTCCGGCACCTGCAGATAAATACGATCCACCTCGCCCTCGATATGAATCTCACCCTGCTGGGTTTTCTGCTCTGCACCGCTATTACTTTTCGCCTTATCCAGGTAGTCCAGCTTTTCCAGCCCGCTGATGCGCAGCGCATCGATCGTTTCTACGGCAAAATAACTGTGCAGTGCCTGGGTGATTTCAAACGCCTGGGAATCTTTATTGTGGGTGGTTAATTGCAGTGTCAGTTCATCACCCACGGTGACTTTAAGGCTGAGCAGGAACTCATGGGGCCACAACGAACGGGACAGCTCATTCGGGCTTAACTGTAATTCGACCAGCGTATCACCATTGGCCAGCTGTTCGGATGCTGATAGTTGCCATTCGCTGTTGCGGGCAAAACCATGTGCAGGCCGGCCTTTATTTTGCGGGTCGTTGCCGAACCAGGGCCAGCAGATGGGCACACCGCCCTTGATGGCCTTGCCATGCTGGTAGTAGGCCCTGTCACTTAAAAAAAACACATCCGGCTGCTGCGGCTTGCGATAGGACAACACCTGGCCGCCATACAGTGAAATCAGCGCATCGGCTTTATCGTTATGAATTTTAACAAAAGTAAAACCGCCCTCACCTTCGATGATCTGCAGATGATTTTCAATTGCAAACTGCTGGTTTAAATTTTCTATTGTCATCTGCCTGGTCTTCTTTTTATGTAATCCACTGAGCGCTGTTTATTGCACTTTAGGAAATTTATTTTTATCCGCATCAACGTTTGTAACGCGTCGGATCACCTATGACTTTCAGTTCCTGCTTGATCCAGCCTTCGACCCGCTGCTTCACTTCATCCGGATTCATACCGCTGGCATTAAACGGCTCGCCTATGGAAATGGTGACCTTGCCGGGGTATTTGATAAAACTGTGTTTGGGCCAGAACTCGCCGGCATTATGCGCCACCGGCAATACCGGGTGACTGATACGCGTGGCGAAAATAAAGCCGCCCATTTTATATTTGCTGTCGACCCCCGGTGCCATGCGCGTACCTTCCGGGAACACAATCACCCAGCGGTCCTGGTTCAGTTTCGCTTCACCCTGCTCAACAATCTGGTCAATGGCTTTTTTGCCGGCCTTGCGATCAATCGCAATCGGGCTGATCAGTGCCAGGCCCCAGCCAAACAATGGCACACGCAGCAATTCTTTTTTCAGCACCCATAACTGGTTGGGGAAAATACTCTGCGTGGCCAGGGTTTCCCAGGTGGACTGGTGATTCATTAACACCAGGCTCGCCTCGGCCGGAATATTTTCCCGCCCCTTGACTTCATAATCGAGACCACAGATCCATTTGAGAAAGCGCATATTCATTTTTGCCCAGCTGGATGCGATCGCGTAACGCACGCCAATCGGCGCCCAGAAAAACAGCAACAGTATCAGCAGCAC
>JBFFND010000088.1:0-8113 GCA_041563375.1 Gammaproteobacteria bacterium
TGGGACGAACGAATAAAGACTAACGACTAACGACTTTCAATCCTGTACATAAAAAAAGGCCCCCGTGGGGGCCCTGATCTGCATCGAATTACTCGCCGGTGAGGCGCTTGTATTTTTCCATTAACTCTTCCTGGGTCTCTACGTGATCAGGATCCTTGGGAATACAGTCGACCGGACAGACTTCTACACACTGCGGGGTATCATAATGCCCTACGCATTCAGTGCACTTGTTCGGATCGATTTCATAAATTTCATCACCGGCAGAAATCGCCTCGTTCGGGCACTCCGGTTCACACACATCACAGTTGATGCACTCGTCAGTTATGATTAATGCCATCTATCGCTCCTGGCCACGCTTGGCCTCAGGGGGTCTCTAAAGCAGCGCTTCTGCTAGACCGATAATATCAGTGGTTGATTATACCTAAAAACAGCTGGCTTCGTCCCTACTCTGCACAGGACTTTACAGAATTTATTTCAGCTGCCGTGCACAAAACGTTGTTGCAGGGCTTCCACCACCACTGGATGCACAAACTGCGACACATCACCGTGCAGGGTGGCAATTTCCCTTACCAGTGAAGAGGATATAAAGCTGCTGTTTTCCGACGGGGTGAGAAACAGGGTTTCTATCTGTGGTGCCAGCCGCCGGTTCATGCTCGCCAGCTGCATTTCATATTCGAAATCCGACACCGCACGCAGGCCACGCAGAATCACATTGGCATTCTGCTTATTGACAAATTCCACCAGCAGTTCGGAGAAACCACACACCTCCACATTGTCGTATTCGGACAATACCATGCGCGCCAGGCTGATTCGCTGATCCAGCTCAAACAGCGGCGCTTTTGCCGGACTTGCAGCAATCGCGATCACCACCTTGTCAAACAGCCGCGAGGCGCGCGCCACCAGGTCACTGTGGCCATTGGTAATGGGATCAAAGGTTCCGGGATACACCGCCACCACAGACATAAATTCTCCTCAGCGCTTGCTGTTAATTTTATCGTTAGTATTTTTTATCAAGAACGCTCTGAGTTAATCAGAGATACTGACAGCCTGACTAGCCCGAATGCTTCATAAATTACGCATGCCCTCGCTAGTTTCTTGACTGTCCAGCACATTTTTCTCAGTCGGGAGTATGAGTCACTACTCCACTTCTTCGAAAAATGCACTGGACAATCAATATCCTGCGCGATCATCATGTGAATTTATGATACATCCGGACTAGATAGTAGCTGACCTGACCGGCTTTTTTCTGTTTTGTCAGCTGCCAGCCCGGCGGCAGTGCCGGCAGTGGCTGAGCGGCACCACATTCAATATACACACAGCCGTTGGCGGACAACAATTGCTGCTGGTACAGGCAACGCATGGCCGGTTCGAGTAAATCACTGGCAAAGGGTGGATCGAGAAACACCAGGTCGAACGGCTCACCCCGGTACTGCGCCAGCCAGTTGAGTGCATCGGCACGAACCAGCTGCATGTTTTCTGCCTGCAGCAACTGGATATTCGCCGCCAGCTGATCCGCCGCCGCGGCCTGCAGTTCCAGCAATGTCACACTGGCGGCGCCACGGGACGCCGCTTCAAAACCCAGTGCACCACTGCCGGCAAACAGATCCAGGCAACGCGCGCCGGCTATGTCATTCTGCAGCCAGTTAAACAGGGTTTCCCGCACCCGGTCGGTGGTCGGCCTGAGCCCCGGCAAATCCAGCACCGGCAGCTGCCGGCTGCGCCATTCACCGGCAATAATACGCAACTTGCCGGTTGCGGCAGGCGCTGATTTGCTGCGCGCTTTTGTTGCACCTGCACGCTGCGGCTGTTTTCTAGTTGTCACCTTGAGACTGGTTCCCACCCACAATAATGGTGAGCATTTTATCCTCATGCAGGCGCCGTTGTAAGGCGGCATGTACCTGATCGCGGCTTTGCTGATTGACGCGGCTGACAAAGGTATCCAGGTAATCCAGTGGCAACTGGTAAAAACCAATCATCGACAGGTATTCAACAATCTTCTTGTTGCTGTCGATGCGCAATGGAAAACCACCGGTAATATTTTTCAGGCTGTCCTGCAGCTCATCTTCGCCAGGGCCTTCGGCGATATAGTCATGCAGTGCCTGCCTGACAACCTGCAACGCCTGCTCCACCTGGTCATTGCGGGTTTGCAGACCGATCTGGAATGGTCCCGCCTTCGCCATGGGTGAAAAATAACTGTAGGTACTGTAGGCCAGACCGCGTTTTTCACGCACCTCATCCATCAGCCGCGAACCAAAGCCACTGCCCCCAAAGGCATGGTTGGCGAGATAAAGTGCAAAATAATCCGCATCGCCCCGCGCCATTCCGACCTGCCCCATTAACACCGTACTCTGCGCCGAGGGGAAATCAATCTGCACGGTTTTCGCTTCAGCCAGTGGTTGCACCGGTGGCAGGGCTGCCGCTGCCTGACCTGCGGGTAATTCGCTCAGCAACTGATCCACCAGCTGCTCTGCCTGTGCACGGGTTAACTGTCCCACCACACTGATCACCGCATTGCGGGCGACATAATACTGCTGGTAAAACTGTTGCAGGTCATGGCGTGTGAGTTGCGTCAGGCTTTGCTCGGTGCCTTCGCTGGGCGAGGCATAGGGATGGTCCCCGTACAGTTCCTGGTAAAAACGTTCCGAGGCAATCGTACCCGGCGACTGTTTCTTTGCTTTCACCGCAATTTTCAGCCGCTCCCGCTCACGCTGGAATGCCTGTGCAGGAAAATCCGGCTGGTTAAGAATCGCCTGCAGGTTACTCAATGCCGGTTGCAGGTATTTATCTTCACGCAAGCTGCGCAGACTTAACCACGCCATGTCTTTCAATGCGCCGTTGGAAAACACCGCACCCACCGCGGCAAAATTTTCCGCCAGCTGTTGCGCGCTCTTGCCCGCCGCACCTTCGGCCAACAGCCCGTTAGTCATCAGCGCGGTGCCGGCCAGTTTACGAGGAGTAAAGCCATCCCGTGCGCTGCCCGCATCAAACACAATACGCACATCCACCATGGGAATATCATCCACCGGCACAAAGTACACCCGGGCACCCGAGTCGGTTTGCCAGTGCTGTATTTGCGGCGTGGCCTGTGCGCTGTTCAGCAGCAGCCCCAGCACACACAGATTGGCCGCCAGCCAGTAACGTTTAATGTCCATGGCGACCTCCTGCCGTTGCACGTGGCGCTACCGCTGATGATTCAATTGGCTGGGGTTGCAGCATCGCCACGGTGAGCTGATCATCCCGCAGGTATTTCTGCGCAACCTGCTGCACCTGTTCGGCAGTGACCTGCTGGATTTTCTGCAGGTACTCACCCTTGCGTTGCCAGCCAAGGCCGACGGTTTCCAGGATACCCAGCTGCATCGCCTGATAGAACACCGAATCTTTTTCATACACATCGGCTGCCATCACCTGGGCCTTGACCCGTTCCAGTTCACTGTTGTCCGGCGCCTGCTGCTGCAGTTTTTTAATTTCTGCCTTGATCGCCTGCTCCACTTCACCCAGGCTGTGGCCGTCGCGCGGCGCGGCATCAAACAGAAACAGTGTTTGCTGACGTGCATAGGGGTCATAACCGGCACCGGCCGAGGCGGCAATTTCCTGCTGCCGCACCAGGCTGCGACTGAGTCGACTGCTGTCGCCACCGTCAAGCACACCCGCCAGCACTTCCAGCGCATACACTTCCCATTCAGCCTCTGCGGTATTCCGTACCGGCACTTTGTCGCCCATTAACAGGTAGGGGATTTTCGCCGGCGCTTTGACATCGATGCGACGCTCGCCAAGCTGGGCCACTTCATGTCGCGGCTTGGGCGCCTCGATCTGCGAAGGCTTGAGCGGACCGAAATACTGCTCGGCCCAGCGAAAAACCTGCTGCGGCTGCACATCACCTGCCACAATCAGCGTGGCATTATTGGGGGCATACCAGGTCTGGTACCACTCACTGAGATCACTCAGCTGCATATTATGCAGGTCATCCATCCAGCCGATAATCGGCTGCTGGTAGGCACTGTTCATAAACGCAGCCGCATTGAACTGTTCATAGGTCAGCGAGGTCGGATTGTCATCGGTGCGGGTACGGCGCTCTTCCTTGATCACTTCGATTTCCTTTTTGAACTCCGCTTCACTGAGTTGCAGATTCCGCATGCGGTCCGCTTCATGCTTCAGGCACAGCTCCAGTCGGTCACTGGCAATGCGCTGAAAATAGGCCGTGTAATCCTTGCCGGTGAATGCATTTTCACTGCCGCCATTGGCGGCAATAATTTCTGAAAACTCACCGGGTTCGAGTTTTTCGGTGCCCTTGAACATCATGTGTTCCAGCGCATGGGATACCCCGGTAATCCCCGGGTACTCATAGGAACCACCCACCTTGTACCAGACCTGGGACACGACCACCGGTGAACGATGGTCCGGTTGCACCAGGATTTTCATGCCGTTATCCAGCTGGTAACTAAACACACCGTTTTCGGGCATCACTTCTGCCGACTGATCCGGCCGCAGCGTGTTGGGCTGACAGGCAGCCAGTACCAGCACACTGCCCGCCACACACAGTGCCAGCGGAATTCGTTTCAATAAATGCATACACATCCTGATTTAATTAATACTGCGAATTAATAACTAAGTGCCCACAAAAGACCCGGCACGGCGGAAACAAGTTCCCGAACCTGTCCGCCATCGGCCATACAGATTCCTTTGCCCCGCGCGGAATGATAGGATAAGCCCTTTCTCATATACAACCACTCTTATTACAAGCAGCCCATACTATGTTTGGTTTTTTACGCCGTAAAAAAGACAAAGCGCAACAGACAGACGAGACCGAAGTCGAGCAAACCAGTGCAGCCGACATTGAGTCACCCGGCCCTGAGACACCCACAGCAGAGACACCGGCCGACGAATTAACCAGCACATCGAGCGGCGAACCAGGCACGGCTGAATCGCGTGGAACAACGGCTGACGACACCATACCAGAAGCCGCTGCAGCAGACACCACTGAAAGCAAAAAGGGTATGTTCAGCCGGCTGCGCGATCGCCTCAGCAAGACCCGCGGCAGTCTTACCGATGGCATGGCAGATCTGCTGCTGGGCAAAAAAACCATTGATGATGAGCTGCTGGAAGAACTGGAAACCCGCCTGCTCAGCGCCGATGTGGGCATTGAAGCCACCACCCGTATTATTGATGACCTGACCCGACGTGTGTCGCGCAAGGAACTGGGTGACCCCGAGGCGCTGTTCAATGCACTGTGCGAGGACATGGTAGATATTCTGCAACCGGTGGACCAACCGCTGCAGATCGACATGCAACAGCGGCCTTTTGTGATCCTGGTGGTGGGCATTAACGGTGCCGGTAAAACCACCACCATTGGCAAACTCGCCAAGCGCTTCCAGAACCAGGGCCATTCGGTGATGCTGGCTGCCGGTGACACCTTCCGTGCTGCGGCGGTGGAACAACTGCAGACCTGGGGCGAGCGTAACAGTATCCCGGTGATTGCCCAGGGCACCGGCGCCGATTCCGCCTCGGTGATTTTCGATGCTATCTCCTCTGCCCGTGCACGCAATATCGACATCGTGATTGCCGACACCGCCGGCCGTTTGCATACCCAGTCCAACCTGATGGACGAGCTGAAAAAGATCAAGCGGGTAATGAGCAAACTGGACGCGGCCGCACCCCATGAAACCCTGCTGGTGATGGATGCCGGTTTTGGCCAGAACGGACTGGTTCAGGCACAGCAATTTAACGAGGCGATGGGTTTAACTGGTCTGGTGCTGAGCAAACTGGATGGCACCGCCAAAGGTGGCATTGTCTTCGCCATTGCGGAAAAGCTGGCCACACCAATCCGTTTTATCGGCGTGGGTGAAAGTATCGACGATCTGCGGGAATTCCACGCCCGTGAATTTGTTGAAGCACTGCTCGATAAGCAATAAAACCGCTTAAGCCGCTTTGCCCCCTGAATAACTTAGTGCAGAATAAGCAGCCATATGATTCGCTTTGATAATGTCAGTAAACGCTACCCCGGTGGCCACGAAGCCCTGAGCAATGTCAGCTTTCACCTGCCCCGCGGTGAGATGGCCTATCTCACCGGCCATTCCGGTGCCGGCAAAAGCACCCTGCTGAAACTGATTGCGCTGATCGAGCGACCCAGTCGTGGCAACCTGCTGCTCGACGGCATCAACCTGAGCAGTGTCAGCAATAGCAAAATCCCCTATGTTCGCCGCAATATCGGCATTATTTTCCAGAACCACCACCTGCTGTACGATCGCCCGGTGTTCGACAATGTGGCACTGCCGCTGGTGATTGCCGGTTACCAGCACCGGGAAATCGGCAAGCGGGTGCGCGCCGCACTGGACCAGGTCGGCCTGCTCAACAAGGAAAAATCGATGCCGATTACGCTCTCCGGCGGTGAGCAGCAACGGGTTGGCATTGCCCGCGCCATCGTGCACAAGCCGGGGCTACTGCTGGCAGACGAGCCCACCGGTAACCTCGATCCGGAACTGTCACGGGACATTATGGAACTGTTCGCCCGCTTTAATCAGGTGGGGGTGAGTGTACTGATTGCCAGCCACGACCTGGACCTGATCCAGCAGATGGGCAGCCCTGTGGTGAGCCTGAGCAATGGCCGACTGGAACGTGACGACCTGGCCACTGGCAGGGTTGCATCCGGCACGGGAGACGCAGATGGCCAGGGCTGACAGCAACCAGCGCGCCAAAAGCAGCCCGCTCAAGGCCTGGGGCGTTAACCACCTGCGCACCCTGCTGGCGAGCCTGGGCAATATGAGCCGCCAGCCGGCTTCCTCACTGATGACCATTGCGGTAATCGCGATTGCACTGGCACTACCATCCGGTCTGCTGGTATTACTGAATAATGCCAGCCACCTCAGCGTGGGCTGGGACAACAGCGCACAGATTTCGGTGTTTCTGCAGAACGATGCCTCGGAAAAACAGGCGCAGGAACTGCTCAGAAAACTGCGTCTGTACGATGATATAGACGACGCCAAACTGATTCATAAGGATCAGGCGCTGCGGGAATTCAGTGAAATATCCGGTTTTGGCAATGCGGTTGAGGCACTGGACAACAACCCACTGCCCCATGTGATCGCGGTGCAGCCGAAGATCGATCCGCGCCGTCCCGACAAAATCCCCCACCTGCTGAAGCAGCTGAATGAGTTGCCCCAGGTGGAACTGGCACAGCTGGACCTGCAATGGGTGAAACGGCTGTTTGCCATGCTGGAAATTGCCCAGCGCGGTATCTGGATCATCGGCAGCCTGCTGGGTATTGCGGTGCTGCTGGTGGTCGGCAATACGATTCGCCTCGACATCCAGAACCGGCGCGAGGAAATTGAAGTCACCAAACTGATCGGCGGCACCGACGCGTTTATCCGCCGGCCGTTTCTCTACACCGGTTTCTGGTACGGCTTTGCCGGCGGCCTGCTGGCCTGGTTACTCACCAGTTTGTCGATCGGTCTGCTGGATAACTCGGTGACCCAGCTGGCGTCCCTGTATAACAGCGGTTACCAGCTAAGCGGGCTCAACTTTCGCGAAACCATCAGTCTGATTGGCTTTAGCTGCTGTCTCGGCCTGGTGGGCTCATGGATTGCGGTGGGACGCCACCTGAGCGAAATCGAACCCAGTTAGACCTGCCCACCCGGCCTGCCAGAACCGCGTTACAGCACTTGCCAAATGGATACGGCTGATTATACTGAGTGCTTGCCAAGGGCCTGTGCAGCCTCCTGACGGAGGTCAGTCAACAGGCCGTAATCCCTTATAGAATGGGGGTTGTCCGTGTTTTTTCAACATATTAGTATGAACTTATGTAGCAATTAGCACTCAAACAGAAAGAGTGCTAACATAATGCCGAAACCTATGGAGCTGATATGTCAAACAAACTAGTCATTGCCTCAAATCACTTGCCCCTGGCCAGTGGCAGTCTGGATCAATACATCCAGAATGCGCAGGCCATGCCTATGCTGACTGAAGAGGAAGAACGCGAATACGGTCGCCGCCTGCAGGAACACGGTGATCTGGAAGCGGCGCAGAAGCTGGTTATGTCGCACCTGCGTTTTGTGATTCGCATTGCCCGTGGCTACCAGGGTTACGGCCTGCCGCTGGCTGATCTGATCCAGGAAGGAAA